>CAYPVZ010000733.1:0-795 GCA_964414235.1 uncultured Rhodothermales bacterium
GGACGGCGTCGAACGTCGTCGTGGCCCCGCGCCGCACGACGAGCGTGTCGCGGACGGTCACGTAGCCGACGAACGAGACGCGGAGGGGGTACGTGCCTTCGGGGATGCGGAAGGCGTAGCGGCCGTCGGAGCCGGTGACGGTGCCGAACGAGGTCCCCTCGACGAGGACCGAGGCGCTGGGGATGCCGTCGCCGCTGGCGGCCGTGACGCGGCCGGCGATCTCGCCCCAGACCTGGGCGCTCGCGGGCGCCGCCAGCGGGGCGAGAACGAAGAGGACGCCGAGGAGGCGCAGGCGTACGCGCATGGACCGTCGGTCTCGACCGAGACGAAAAGGGGACGAGTGCCGAACGGGAATAGGCGGGCGCGCAGATTGGCCCCGAAGATACCCCGCGCCGCCCTCGTGCCGAGAGGCACAACCCGCGCCCCGCCGCTAGCTTGGGCCATGGCTACGCTGACGCATCTGCCCACGGCTCCGCTCCGCTTCGCCCGCGCCGTCGCGAAGGGCGTGGCCGAGCGCGTGCGGACGGCGCTGGCGGAGCGGACGGCGGCGCCCGTCGTGGCGGCGGTCCGCAAGGACGGCCTCTCGCGGCTGTCGGTCCGGGCGCTGGCGGACCTCCACGACCGCGTGGTCGAGGCCGAGGCCGAGGGGACGCCCGGCGTCATCGCCGTCGTGGGGGACGACTGGGGCGGGGCGGCCGTCGTGCTGGCGGATGCACGCTCGTCGGCCCGCGAGGTCCGCGTCTACGGCGTGGCCGACCGTGACCGGGTGGCTACGGCGCTCGCGACGCACGGCTT
>CAYPVZ010000733.1:805-1830 GCA_964414235.1 uncultured Rhodothermales bacterium
AGACGACGCGCGTGACGCTGCTGGAGGGGGCCATCGAGCCCGACGGCGAGGTCGTCGCCGTGGCCTACCTCGCGACGACCGACCCCGATACGCTGCGTCCGGTGCTCGACGCCGTTCTCGACCGGCTGGCGGTCGGCGGCGTCGCCGTCGTCGATGCCTATGACGAGGCCGGGGGCCGGGGCGTCGTGGACGCTGCGTGCGCTGGCCGGCCCGTCCGGCTCGTCCAGCGGACGCGCGTCAACGTCGTGCGCGAGGGCTAGTCGGCGGTCCGAACCGTGAACGCCTCGCCGTCGGCGGGCGCCTCGGCCTCCGGCCCCATCGTGGCGACGAGCCAGCGGGTCTCGGGCGCCAGTCGCGTGAGTTGCTCGGGGATGCCGAGCCCGTCCTCCGTGTGGAAGCTTCCGTTGACGTGGACGACGAGCGCGCCCGGGTGGGCCGCCAGCGCCTCGGCGATCCGCCAGGCCATCGTGGCGTCACGCAGGTTCTGGCCGGCCAGCATGCCCTCGACCGTCGGGCCGGAGCCGTGGGGCATCCCGCCCATGAGGTCGCCGAACTTGGCCGCCAGCGCCTCGGACGGCGGGGCGATCTCGGGCGGCATCGTGGCGCGCGCCGCGCCGCTCAGACTGTCGAGGACGGCGATCCCGTCGCGCCGCGAGACCAGCGAGACGTAGCGCCCCGGCGCGTTGGCGGCGACGACCGGCGCGCCGCGCCGGCGGGCCTCTTCGATGAGCGGCCGGTAGTCTGGCTCGTAGTTGGCCCACGGCCGGCCGGCCGCGAGCCAGTCGCGCTCCCGGCCGAGCCCGGCGAGGTACTCGTCGAGGACCGTCTGCACGTCGGTCTCGGCCATCTCCAGGCTCAGCACGACCGGGCGCCCCGTGTCGAGGGCGGCGCGGAGCAGGTGCAGCTCGACGGCGTGCCCGAGCGAGTCGTTGTGCTGCTCGCCGAGGAACAGGACGTCGGCGTCGGCCGCGGCGGCGGGGATGTCCGCCAGCGTGGCGGGGCCGGCGGGCGAGAGGACGCGGACG
>CAYPVZ010000734.1:0-1826 GCA_964414235.1 uncultured Rhodothermales bacterium
ATCCGCTCCTTGTCGACGCCGTAGACCTCGAAGTAGGGGTCGTGGCGGGGCGTGGTCTCGCGCGTATTTTCGTAGACCTCGGCGATGACAAGCATCGAGCCGGCGGTGTAGACCGGGGTGTCGTCCGGGATCAGGCCGCGGCGCTTGTAGCGGGCGATGAGCGCCAGCATGTCCTGGCTGCGGCCGAGGGCGAAGACCGGCAGGAGCACCACCCCGCCCTGCCCGATCACGTCCGCGATGGCCTTGCCGAGGCGCTTCTCCTCGGCCTTGCGCGTCGTCAGCTCGGCGTCGGGGTCCGCGCCGAGCGTCGACTCCAGCAGGAGCACGTCGACCGGCCCGTCCGGAAAGTCGGCCTCCGAGAGGATGGTCTGCGGCTGGACGCTCGTGTCGGAGGTGTAGAACAGGCGGCGGCGCTTGCCACCCTCGTAGCCCTCCACGAGCAGGCCGACCGCGCCGAGCACGTGGCTGGCGTGGTAGAAGGTGCCCGCCAGCGGCCCCTCGGCCTTCAGGCCGGCCAGGTCGAACGGCGCGTCCAGCGGGTGCGTGTCGTAGACGTAGCTCAGCGCCTCGGCCGTCTCGACGTCGAAGACCGGCGTCGCGCTCGTCGACCCCTCGCGAACGCGCCGCTTCTGCAAGCGCGCCGACGACGGGAGCAGCATCTCGGCCAGCATCGCCGTCGGCCGCGACATGTGGATCTGCGCGTGCGGGACCTCCTTCGAGAGCACGGGCAGCGCGCCGAGGTGGTCGTGGTGCGCGTGCGTCACGACGACGTGGTCCACCGGGCGGTCGCGGAGGAGCTCGAAGGGCGGGAGCGCGGCGTAGCCGTCCTGATCGGGGTCCATGCCGGCGTCGAGGACGAGGCCGGTGCCCCCGAAGGTCACGTGGTGGCAGGACGCGGCGATGTCATCGGTGTCGCCGAGGGAGAGGTAGCGCATTCGGTTCGGAGTCGCAAAGGCCGAAGCCTACCACGTGCTGAGGCGGGCGTCTCTGCGGATTCGGTTAGATCCCCGGCTGGCCGCATCGCCCGCCCGCGAGGCGGCGTACGGGTGCGCTCCGCGCCCGATCTTGCCCTCCGTTCGCCCCCCGATGATGACCGACCCGTTCGCGCCCCTCCGCGAGGCCCTCCGCGTCTCGCCCGACAACGTCCCGCTGCGGGCGCACCTCGCCAGCCAGCTCCTCGCGGCCGGCCAGGCGAGCGACGCCGAGGCCGAGTACCGCCGCGCGCTGGCGCTGGCGCCGCGCGACGCCGCGCTGGCGGTCGGGCTGGCCGAGGCGTTCCTGGCGCAGGGCAAGACGTCCGAGGCCGTCGTGACGCTGGAGGCCGTCGCCGAGCAGCCGGGGCGGCCGGCGCGCGCGCTCCTCGCCCTCGCGAAGGCCCTCCACGCCGACGGCGACGACGCCGAGGCGGCCAAGCGCTACCGCCAGGCCGTCCGCGAGGACGGCGACCTCGAAGACCCGTCCTTCGCCGACGCCCTGGGGCTGGCGACCGACGCGGGCGCCGACGGGCCGGCCTTCGCCGTCGGCGGCCGGATGCGCGCGACGTTCGACGCCCCCGAGGCGCCGCGCCCGCCCGACGCCGAGCGCTCGGACGTGACGTTCGCCGACGTCGGCGGCATGGAGGCGCTCAAGGACGAGATCCGGCGCAAGCTGATCTTCCCGCTCCAGAAGCCCGAGCTCTACGCGGCCTACGGCAAGCGGGCGGGCGGCGGCCTGCTCCTCTACGGCCCGCCCGGCTGCGGCAAGACGCACCTCGCCCGCGCCACGGCCGGCGAGGTCGATGCGGCGTTCATGCCGGTCGGCCTCCACGACGTGCTCGACATGTGGAT
>CAYPVZ010000735.1:0-1822 GCA_964414235.1 uncultured Rhodothermales bacterium
TAGCCTGAGGGCGCGCCCGCCCCGTTTTCGTTCCCCCGATCCGATGCTCCGCGACCAGACCCTCGCCGTCCTCGGCGCCGGCAACATCGGCCGGGCCCTCGTCGGCGGCCTCCTCCGCGGCGGCGACCTCGCGGCCGAGCGCATCCGCGCCACCCGGCTCGACGAGCACGCCCTCGACGAGCTCCGCCAGTCGCTGCCCGGCGTCGCCGCCACGGTCGACAACGCGGAGGCCGTCCGCGGCGCCAGCGTCGTCCTGATCACCGTCCATCCCCAGAACGCGGCGGCGCTCTACGACGAGATCCGCGACCACGTCGCGCCCGGCACGCTCGTGCTCTCGACGCTGGCCGGCGTCACCACCGCCGCGCTGGCGGAGGCCCTCGGTCAGGACCTCCCGGTCGTCCGCGCCATGCCCAACACGCCGGCCCTCGTGGACGAGGCGGCCACCGCCATCGCGCCGGGCGCGCACGCGACCGAGGCCCACGTGGCGCTGGCCCGCGACGTCTTCGCCGCCGTCGGCCGCGTCGTCGAGGTGGTCCCGGAGCACCTCATGGACGCCGTGACGGGCCTCTCGGGCAGCGGCCCGGCCTACATCTTCATGGTCATCGAAGCGCTGACCGACGCCGGCGTCAAGCAGGGCCTGCCGCGCGCCGTCTCGGCCCGGCTCTCGGCGCAGACCGTCCTCGGCGCCGCCCGGCTGGCGATCGAGACGGGCGAGCACCCGGCCATCCTCCGCGACCAGGTCACCACCCCCGGCGGCACCACCATCACGGCCGTCGCCGAGCTGGAGAAGCACGGCCTGCGGACCATGCTCATCGACGCCGTCGCCATGGCCACCGAGCGCAGCCGCCAGCTCGGCGAGGGGCGCTAGCCCGAGCGCAGGAGGCCTCCGCCACCGGCCGGCGAAGCACCTCCCCCGGCGGGGGAGGCAGACCTACCGACGCGCGAGGCTCGGCTACCGACGGGGGAGGCTCCGCCACCGATGCGCGAGGGCCGGCTACCGACGGGGGAGGCTCCGCTACCGATGGGGGACGCTTCCCTACCGATGCGCGGCCCGTTCCTACCGATGGGGGACGCCTTCCTAACGATGGGGGACGCCTTCCTAACGATGGGGGACGCTTCCCTAACGATGGGGGAGCTTTCTCCCTCCCCTCCGTCGGGCGAGGAGTCCGGGCGTGGCCGGCTACTCCTGCCGCACCACGGCCCGCGCGGCGTCCGCCTCGGCGACGGCCTCGAAGAAGGCCCGGACGTCGTCGTAGGCCTCGGCCGGCTGGCGGGGCGCGTCGACGACCAGCTCGCGGACGACGGTGAGCGCGCCCGCCTCCGGCGTCGCCGTCAGCCGGTAGTGCCCGACGGCGCTCTCGAGGACGACCGGCGCCGGCACGCGGTCCGCCGCGTAGCCCTCGGGCAGGACGAACCGGACCGAGTCGCGCTCGGCGTAGGCCGTGCCGAGCCGGAGCTCGTGGAGGCGCGGGGCGTCGGGCTCGGGGAGCCGGTCCACGGGCGGCGCCAGCGGGGCGAGGTTGAGCAGCAGCCGGCTGCCGGCGCGGCGCGCGGCGTGGGCCACGTCGAGGGTGGCCGTCAGCGCGAGGGTGTCCGGGCGGGCCGCGACCGCGCTCAGGTCGAGGTCGCGGACGTCGAGGCTCGGCAGGCCCGTCGCCACGCGGAAGAGGGAGGCCCGCTCGGCCTCGGTGGCCGTCGTGAAGGCGACGAGCGCCTCGGTCCGCTCCTCGACGTGGAGCGTCCAGCGGACGGCGGCCTCTGCCCGGCCGCGCGCGTCGAGCAAGACCGTGCCCTCGCGGCGCGTCCAGTTAACGTCCGGCCC
>CAYPVZ010000736.1:0-1821 GCA_964414235.1 uncultured Rhodothermales bacterium
GCCACAGGGGGAGGCCGGGGACACCAAGGGGGGCGACGCCGCCGAGGCCGCCGGCGCGTCGAGCTCGGCGGTGGTCTTCCTGCAGGGCCTCCCCTTCGGCACGAGCGCGCAGCAGGTGGCGAATCACGTGCGCAAGTATCACCCGTCTGCCCCGGATGGGGGAAGGCCAGTCCCAGTGAGTGATATGGATGACTGGCTCATTGCTATTCGCGGACTCGAGCAGGCCGACGGCCGCCACTCGGGCGTCAGCGTGCTCGCGGGGAGGGCGTAGCCGAGACGGAAGGCCACGCGCGTCTGTTGCACGATGCCGCCGAAGGAGAGGTCGTCCGTCAGCTCGTCCGTCGGCTGGTGGTAGCGGTCCGCGTTGTAGGCGTCGCGGACCGTCTGGGCGTAGGTCTCGGGGCGGTCGCGGTAGTGCTCGCCGGTCTCGATGAACACGGCCGGCACGCCGCCGCGCGCGAAGGCGAGCTGGTCCGAGCGGTAGAAGAGGCCCTGGTTGGGCGCCCCGTCGTTCGAGACGGTCATGCCCTCGGCCTGCGCCGCCGCGACGAGCAGCGCGCGCAGGTCGCTCCGCTCGGACCCGATGCCGACGATGTCCTCCGTCTCGCCGAAGAGGTTGCCGCTGTCGACGTTGACGTTGGCGACCATCTTCGAGAGCGGGATCGGCGGGTGCTCGGCGAAGTAGCCCGAGCCCAGCAGCCCGGCCTCCTCGGCCGTGAACGTGACGAAGTAGACCGAGCGCTCCAGCGCCGTCCCGGCGTCGCGGGCGGCGGCGAAGGCCTTCGCGATCTCGATCATCATGGCCACGCCCGAGGCGTTGTCGATGGCGCCGTTGTAGATGCCGTCCTGGCCAGCGGCGACGAGGTCGTCGTTCGTGCCGAGGTGGTCGTGGTGGGCGCCGTAGACGACGGCGTCGGCACTCCGGCCGGGCAGCTTCGCGACGACGTTCTGGCCCACGAGGTCGGCCGTCTGCGTCACTTCCATCGAGACGGACGCGCTGACGGGCAGCTCCACCGGCGCGAAGTCGCGCCGGGCGGCCATCGCCCGCCACGCGTCCAGCGACGAGCCGGCCATCTCGGCGAGCGCCTCGCCCGCGCGCCGGCTGATCCAGCCGCGGACCTCCAGCGCGCCCTCGGGCGGCGCCGCGTTCGACGGGTGTGGCCCGAACGCGTCGTCGGCGACGACGCCGAACGGGTAGCCGGCCATCTCGTCGGTGTGGATGAGGAGCATCCCGCGCGCGCCCCGGCGGCGGGCCTCTTCGTACTTGTAGGTCCAGCGGCCGTTGTAGGTCAGCGTGTCGGCCTGGAAGAGGGTCGGCTCCTCGGCCGTGGCCGGCGGGTCGTTGACGAACGAGACGACGACCTTGCCGGTCACGTCGACGTCGCCGTAGTCGTCCCAGTCGTAGCCCGGCGCGGTGATGCCGTAGCCCACGAAGACGAGGTCGGCGCCGTCGAGCGCCGCCGTGCGGGCGTCGGTGTCGGTCGTGAGCGCGGCGTCCTGGACGAAGTCGAACGAGGCCGGCTCGCCGCTGTCCGGCGTGAAGGTGAGCGGGGTGGCCTCCGTCACCTGGACGCTCCGCAGCGGGACGTCCTGCGTGAACGAGCCGTCCGGCATGCCGCCCTCCAGCCCGAGCGCGCGGAACTGGCCGACGAGGTAGTCCACGGCGAGCCGCTCGCCGGGCGTGCCGGTGCCGCGGCCGCCGAACGCGTCCGAGGCGAGGCGGGCGATGTGCTCGCGGAGGCCCGTCGAGTCGATGGCGGCGAGGGCGGCCTCGGGCGGCGCCGGGGCCGTGCTGGCGTCGAGTGGCGCCGGGGCCTCGGC
>CAYPVZ010000737.1:0-1818 GCA_964414235.1 uncultured Rhodothermales bacterium
TCGCGTTCGGGTCGAACGTGGCGTCGAGCGTGCCGTCGGCGAGCACGTGCGCGATCCGGTTGCGCGTCACCCCGCCGACCAGCGTAAACGTGCCGCCGATGTAGTAGCCGCCCGCCCCGTCCGGCACGGAGGCAAAGATGGTCCCGTTGATGTCGAGGTCGTCGACGACGGAACCATCGGCCGCCGAGAGGCGCGCGCCGGACCCCGTGTTCGGCCCGATGAAGGTGAAGGCACCGCCGATGTAGAGGGTCTGGCCATCGTCGGAGAGCGCCGTGGCGGTGACGGTGCCGTTGGTGACGTAGAAGTCGTCGCGGAGGTCCTGGGAGAGAGCCGCGGGGGCGGCGAGGAGCACCGCCAGCGCGAGGGCGGCGAAGGAGCGGAGCACGAGAGAGAGTCGGGGTGAGCGCATCGGAAGAAGCGTGTGGAACCTGTGTGACGGGCAGCCCGGGAAGGTCTTGGCGGGGCGGTTGCCAAACCCGGAGAAAACCGCCGCTGAGCGGCCATTCAGCGCCGCTGAGCGGCCATCGGAGAGGCGGTGTGGGTGCGGTCGCTGCTCTGGACCGGAGCGCGGCGTCCGTAGGCGGAGGGCGACACGCCGTGGGCCTCCTGGAAGGCGTCGCGGAATCCCGACGCGCTGGCGAACCCGACGGCGTGCGAGACCTCCTTCACGCGCCGCGTCCCGTTCCGGAGCAGCTCGGCGGCCCGCTCCAGCCGGATCCGGCGGACGTGGGCGGCCGGCGACTCGCCGGTGATCTAGGCGATTAGGCGGCGGAGATGGCGCGGGCTGCGCCCGACGGCCTCGGCGAGCGCGCGGGCGCCGACGCCGGGCGCGGCCATGGGGGCGCGGATGGTGGCGTCGACTGTCTCCAAGAGCGCCTGGTCGGTCGAGTCGAGGGCGGGGCCGAGGGCCGAGGCCGGCGCGCGGAGGAGGGGCTCCCAGTCGGTGACGAGCCCGGCGACGCCGGCCGCCAGCCCGAGCACGTCGTCGGTTGGGCCACACCCGGCACCGGCCGAGAGGAGGACGACGGGGACGTCGTAGGTCCGGTCGTCGTCGCGGAGCGCCGCCAGCAGGGCGACGGCGTCGATGTCGGGGAGCGTGACGTCGAGGAGGACGAGGTCGGGAGCGTCGTCGAGGGCCCGCGCGAGCGCCGCAGGGCCGCTCGTGGCCTCCTCGACGCGGTAGCTCCACTCGACCCTCGACCGGAGCTCGTGGCGCAGGCCGTCGTCCTCGCCGACGAGGAGGATCACCGGGCGCTCGGCCGGGTCGAGGTCTTCCGATGGCGGCGCGGACGGTGAAGCCACGACGGGCGAGGGGGCCGAACGGTCGGAGAGGGGGGAGAGCACGTGGGAGAGAGGGGGCCACACAGTCAGCGTGAAACCGCTGGGTCGTGGGACACGCCGCTCCGAAAGGGCGCCCGGTCGTGGCGGGAGGGATGCGCCCTGCATGGTCCTGGCCTCGCTATGTTTCGTGCTCCCAGCACTCCTTCGCTCCGTCGCATGGCCGGCTCGCCTTCCTCGGATTTCGCCGAGGATGTCCCCACTGCGGGAGTCCTGTTCGAACAGGTCTACGGCGAGCTCCGGCGGCTGTCGCAGGCAAGGATCGCCGCCGAGCCCGGTGTCGTGACGATCTCGGCGACGGGCCTCGTCCACGAAGCCTACCTCAAGCTGGCGGACGCCGAGGGCTGGACCGACCGGGCGCACTTCCTCGTCGTGGCGAGCCGGGCCATGCGCCAGGTGCTCTGCGACCGGGCCCGCGCCCGGAACGCCGACAAGCGGGGCGGTCGGGACCGGCCGGTGACGCTTGTGACGAGCCTGCGC
>CAYPVZ010000738.1:0-1814 GCA_964414235.1 uncultured Rhodothermales bacterium
GCGCAGTGGCAGCTTCTCGCAGCCCGGCCGGCTCGGCCACGGCGTCGTCGAGGCGGTCGAAGATGCGTCCGAGCAGGCCGGGGAGGCCCTCGGTGTAGGCCCGCTGGGCGACGAGCACGCGCTCCGCGGCACGCGCCACCGCGCCCGGGTCGGCGGCCTCGACGGACGCGAGATAGCTCGTCATCGGGCCGTTCTCGGCGAGGGCGCCGAGCACCATGCCGCGCATCCGGTCGAACGACAGGTGGTGCGCCACGAGGCCCGAGAACACGAGCGGCTCGCGGAACGGGATGCGGGCGTCGTCCGGCCCGGTCCGTGTTTGCTCGGGGAAAAGGACCTCGCTCGGGGCCATCCGCTGGCCGTAGTGGAGCGGGATCGAACGCCCCGGCTCGACGCGAGCGAGCACGAGGGCCGGCGCCGCGGGGTCCGGCGCGTCATCGCTCTGGTAGAAGATCGGCGCGCCCGTGAACTCATTGCCGCTGCCGACGGCGAAGTCGACCTGCGACGGCGCCTCCCGGTTGACCGCGCCGAGGCCGTAGCCCGGCTGGGGCGAGTTCGAGACGTTCGAGACGGCGAAGGCGCTCCAGTTGTAGCGCAGCCCCGCCGGGCGGACGCCCACGCCGCGGTCGATCCCCCGGTTCAGCGAGAAGTAGCTGAGGAACGGGCGGACCGTCACGGCGACGGTCGTGTCGGGCAAGCCAGCGCGTTGCAGCACGAGGTCGTAGAACCCGAAGGCGCGCGGGCTGGTGAGGTCCATCCGTACCTCGCGGACCGTTCCGGTGCCGCTAACGTCGGCGGCGATCGTCCCGAAGGCGTTGTCGTCCAGGCACGCCGTGCAGTCGAGGCGGGCCCCGGTGACGCCCGGGGCACCGGGACCGCTGAGGAAGAGGGCGCGCGGGCCGCCGCCCAGCACGGCGTCGGCGGAGACCGTGAAGACCCCGCCGCTGGCGGCGACCGCGCGCACGATCACCGCCGAGTTGTCCGCGTTGCGCTCGGTGACGAACGCGACGTCGGTCGGGCCGTCCTCGGTCAGGACCACGCTGAAGTCGCCGACGATGTCGTTGGTCGTCGTCGTCGTGCGGAGGACGGTGAACGTGTCGCCGGGCTGCGGCGTGTAGCCCGGCGCGACGCGGACGATGAGCGTCCCCGCCAGCTGGACGGAGCCGTTCGGCCCCGGACCGCGGAACGTCGCCAGGAGGTCGCTGGCACCATTCGGCCCGACGTCGATCACAAGGCGCGGGTCGCCCGCGACGCGGGAGAACAGCGTCCACGAGCCGGTCGTGAGCGTGTCGAACGGGGCGGCGTCGGTGCCGGGGCTGACGGTCCCTTCGATGAAGAGCTCGCGCGGGAGGTAGGCCTGCCCGCTGCCGGTGAGGCGGGTGCCCGCCGCCAGCGAGGCCGAGCCGGGCGCGTCGAGGTCCACGACGGCGCCGTCGCCCACGCGGAGCTCCGAACCGTCCAGGCTCCGCAGCGCCCCGCCGAGGCGGGACCGAGAGCTCGCCTGGCCTTCTTCGGTGCGCACCCAGAGCAACGCCGCATTCTCGAAGCGACCGCTGCCGTCGCCGTTCGTGAGGCTGCCGCTCGCGATCAGTTCGACGGTGCCCTCGTTGTGGATGAGCCCGCCCGCCGTCGCATCGAGGCGGGTCCGGTTCTCAATCCGCCCGACGTTGCGGAGGACGGACTGGCGGACGGCGAGGCCGCCGCCAGAGCCCTCGACGCGGAGCAGGCCCGCGTTCGTGAACGCCCCGCCCGCGCTCGTGAACCGGTTCTGGTTGCCGCTGCCCGGCGACGCGACGAGCCCCGTCCCGCCCATGTCC
>CAYPVZ010000739.1:0-1812 GCA_964414235.1 uncultured Rhodothermales bacterium
GCTGACGGTCGGCGACCCGGGCGAGGCGCCGCTCACGACGGGCCTCCTGCTGGCGCACGTCGGCGACGGGACGTTCGTGTACTCGCCGCTCGTGTGGTACCGCCAGCTCGACGCGCTCAACCCGGGCGCGTGGCGGCTGTTTGCCAACCTCGTCTCGCTCCCGCTCGTGGATGGCCGCGCGCTCTAGCGTCCGCGCCGCGGACGACGCCCGCCGCCAGTCGGGCGAGGGCCCCATCGTCGGATGACCGGCGGCACCCTTTCGGCCCCGCGCGTGGCGTCCGGCGACCGGCGGCGAGCGTACGCCGCGCTCATCACGTCCGGTGTGCTGTGGGGCGCGTCGCTGCCCCTCGGCAAGGTGGCCCTCGCCGAGATCGGCCCGACGTGGCTGATCGTCTGCCGGTTCGCACTGGCGGTGGTCGCCTTCGCCCCGTTCCTCCGCTGGCGTGCCCTCCGACTGACGCCCCGCGTCGTCGCCCAGATCGTGGCCGGCGGGGTGCTGGCGGGCTCCGTCGTGTTCGTCGTCGAGTTCGAGGGGCTGTCGCGGACGAGCGCCGCCAGCGCCGCGCTGCTCGTCGCGCTGACCTCGCCGCTGCTGGCCGTGATGGCCGCGTTCGTCGACGGCGAGCGGCCGGACCGACGCGCGTGGGGCGCCATCGCCCTCTCGATCCTCGGGATCGCCCTGCTGGCGGGGTCGCCGGGGCCGGACCGGGACGGGTTCGGCGACTTCCTCTGCGGCCTCGCCATGGTCGGCACGGCGGTGTGGGTGCTCCTGACGCGGCGGATCTCGTGGGCCGTCGGGCCGGTCGAGGCGGCCGCGCTCCAGTTCGCCGTCGGGCTGGTGGTGCTCGTGCCGCTCGCGTTCGTCCGCGAGGGCCCGATGCCGATGCTCTCCGCCAGCGGCTGGAGCGCCGTCGTGTTCCTCGGGCTCGTGTGCACGGCCGTCACGTTCGGCCTCTGGAACTGGGGCATCATGCGCGTCGAGGCCGCGCGGGCCGGCGTCATCGCGAACCTGGAGCCGGCCGTCGGCGCCGCGCTGGCGGTCACCTTCCTGGGCGAGCGCCTGACCCCGCTCTCCGTCCTCGGCGGACTCGTGCTACTCGCGGCTGCCGTCCTCGCCACGCGTCCCGACCGCCCGTGACCCTCCGCCCGCCCGCCCGCTACGACGACGCCCGGCTCGCGAGCTACGTACCGCAGACCGCGAGCCAGACCGAGGCCCTCGACAAGGCCCGCCGGTTCGTGCGCCTCGCGCGCGTCCGCTACGGGCGCCCGTCGTGGATGCGCCTGTTTCAGCGCGACGACGGATTGCGGGGCGGGCTCTACCTCGTCGGGCCGGTCGGGACCGGCAAGACGCACCTGCTGGCGTCCCTCTTCCACGCGCTCCAGTCGCCCGAGGACGGCTCGAAGCCGGTCCCGTGCGCCTACACGCACTCGTCCGCGCTGCTGCGCGCCGTCGAGCCGCCGGACGTCTACGCGGATCGGATCGCTGAGCAGGCGCGCGTGCTCTGCCTCGACGAGGTGGAGCTGGACGACCCGGCCGGCGAGGTCCGCCTGATCGCCGTGCTCCGCGCCCTCCGCGAGCGCGGCGTCACGCTGGCGGCGACATCGAACGCCGAGCCGGAGAAGTTCGTCTCGGCGAACCTCGGCCGGGACCGGCTGGAGCGGTTCATCTCGGAGGAGTTCGAACGGCAGTACCACGTCGTCATCGGCGGCGGCGAGGACTACCGCCCGCGGCTCTCGAAAGAAGGCCGCGCGTGGGTGGGCGCGCCCGAGGCCGCCCGTGCCGCCATGCGCCGGGCCTTCGAGGCCGCGCCC
>CAYPVZ010000740.1:0-1812 GCA_964414235.1 uncultured Rhodothermales bacterium
CTCCCGGCGCGGTCCTACGTCGACGCCGAGTGCAGCTACGCCTCGAACGAGATCGCCATCAACTGGAACGCGCCCCTCGTCTACCTCGCCGCCGCCGTCGAGGCCGCGCACGCGCCGGACGGCCTGCCGTCGGCCACCCCCCTGCCGCCTGATCTCGGCATCGACCTGCGGCTCGGCCCGAACCCGACGCGCGGCGCCGCAACGCTCCGCCTGGCGGCATCCGGGGTCGTGACCGTCCGCGTGTTCGACGTGCTCGGCCGCGAGGTGGCCCGTCCGCTCGACGGCGCCGTGATCGGCGCGCAGTCCATTTCGCTCGGCTCCGGTCTGCCGGCCGGCGTCTACGTCGTCCGCGTCGAGACGCCGACCGGGGCGGCCAGCCGGACCCTCACCGTCGTCCGCTAGCACCGCGAGGAGTCGCACGATCGCCGCGCCTCTGCTCGCGTCCCTGGCGGGCGGCGCCTCGGTGCACGCGCGAGAGCCCCCGCGCCTGTTCGTCGCCACCCAGACGGCGCTCACGCCGTCCCGTTCGGCGCCACCGGCAACACTGTCGAACTCGAAGTCGCGGGGGCGGCGGGGCGCTCCGTCGAGGCCGTCGTCGTGTCGGCCCCCGCATGGCTGGCCCTCCCGGGTGGCCCCGTCGTCGCCACCGCCAGCGGCGAGGGGCTGCCCGTGGCTCGCCTCCCGTTCGACGTGCTCCGGACGGCACCGGTAGGCGAGCCTGCCGAGATCCGGGTCGAGATCCGCGCCGGTGCCGAGGCCCTCGCGTGGCACGAGATCCGGCTCGTCGTCCAGGCCCCCGTGGCCTCGCTCCTCGCCCCGCGCCCCAACCCCTCACGCGGCGCCGCCACCGTCCCCTACGAGGTCCCGGCCGGCCGCGCCCGCGTCGCCGTCGTCGATGTCCTCGGCCGCGAGGTCGCCGTCCTCGCCGACGGCGCGCACGAGGCCGGGGCCCACGAGGCCCGCCTCGACCCCGGCACGCTCGCCCCGGGCCTCTACCTGGTCCGCCTCGTGACGGAGGCCGCCGCGCTCAGCCGGCCGCTCACCGTCGTCCGCTAGACGCGCCGCGATCCGCGTCCCTCTTCGGCGGGCCGGGACGCTACGACGCCCCCACCCACGCTGGCGGCGAGCCCCGCCCGCCTCACGGCAGCCGCTCTGGACCGCACGGTACGCCTCCCCGACCCCGCGATACCCGGCACGGCCCTCGCGGCAGGGGCCCCCGGTCTTGCGGCAGGGACCGCCAGCCTCACGACGGCGCCTGCCGACCGCGCGGCCGGCACAGAAGAGGCGTTTCGTAACGCCGCCGACCGCGCGCGAGCCACAAACGGGGACTTTCGTAACGCCTCCCATGTCCCGGCCGACTCCGGGGCTTGAACGGGAGTCTCCGGAATCCTACACTTTCCTGTGCTCCCGGCACCGAGTCCCTCTCTTCATCCCGGCACGGATCCATCCCCCGCGGCCATGGCCTCGTTCTACGAGCTCCCCATTCCCGACCTCCTCCGCTACGCCCGCGACCTCTACACCAACGCCCGCGACGACGCCGAGGTCTTCGCCATCGTCTCCGCCGAGCCCTACAGCTTCACCACCGACGACTTCGACGCCGGCCTCGCCCTCGTCCAGGCGGTGACTGACGCCGAGGGCGCCGAGGCGCGGGAGGACCTGGAGAGCCAGCAGGCGACGGAGGCCTACGACCTGGCCGTCGCCGCCGTCCGTAAGGCCTACGTCCGCCACCGCGACCAGCTCCGCAAGCACTACCGCCGTGGCACGCCCGAGTACGCCGCGCTCCGCCTCGCCGGCGACGCCCCCGACGACCTC
>CAYPVZ010000741.1:0-1811 GCA_964414235.1 uncultured Rhodothermales bacterium
GTCTTGTAGCCGGCCTCGTGGAAGGCGTAGCGGTCGCCGGCGTACTGGAGCGCCGGGTGGCTGGCGTCCGCGCCGGCGATCTCGCGGGCCTCGGCGACGGCGCCGTAGAACAGCGTCCGGATGTCGATGCCGGCGACGGCGATGGGGAGGAGGCCGACGGGCGTGAGGACCGAGAACCGGCCGCCGACGTCGTCCGGGACGACGTAGCGCCGGTAGCCTTTTTCGATGGCGAAGTCGTGGAGGGTGCCCTTCGCCGCGTCGGTCGTGGCGATGATGCGGCGGTCGGCGTCGTCGAAGCGCTCTTCGAGGAAGCGCCGCGCGAGGCGGAAGGCGAGCGCCGGCTCCAGCGTCGTCCCGCTCTTCGAGATGACGTTGACGTAGACGCTCTTGCCGTCGAGGTACTCGAACAGGCGCTCGTGGTAGTCCGGGCCGAGCTGGTTGCCGGCGAAGAGGATCTCGGGGCCGTCGCTCGCGAACGGCGGCACGAGCGCCTCCATGACGGCCTCGGCGCCGAGGTACGAGCCGCCGATGCCGATGCAGAGGAGCACGTCGGCGCGGTCGCGGATCTCGGCGGCGGTCGCGGCGACGCTCTCGATCAGCGCGTCGTCCGGGGCCTCGACCATCGTCCGCCAGCCGAGCATCTCGGGGCTCTCGGTGTCGCCGTCGAGCACGCGGCGATGAGCGGCCTCGACGGCAGCGTCGAGGGAGGAGCGGTCGACGTCGAGCTGGCGGAGGGCGTCGGCGGCGAAGGTGCGGTCGAGGGCGAGGGGCATCGGGGCGGGCAGAGAGGGACGGCCTGAACGCGCCCGCCCCGTCGCGGTGCCGGCGAGACGGGGGACTGCGGACGGAAGACCACGGCCTGCCGCCCGCTCTGCCCGTCTTGGTACTGAGGCGACGCTTCTGGACCGGTCGACGGCGCTCGTGAGCCGGAGGCAGCGCTCATGAGCCAGTCAGCGACCTCGGTGACGCGGTGGTAAAGCCGCTGAGGCAGTCAGGCGTGCTCGTGAGCTGGTGGCAGAGCTCTTGAGCACGTCGGCACCCCCGTTGAAGAGGTCGGAAGAGCCGCTGAGCCGGTGGCAGAGCCGTCGAGCTGGTCGAGGAACACGTCCACGCCGTGGGAGCACCGGCGACGCCGTCGGTTGAGGCGCCGCGCTATCCGCGCTCCAGGCGCGCCGCCAGCCGGGCCTCGACGGCGGGCCACTCGGGCCGCGTGACGGAGAAATAGACCGTGTCGCGGACGCGGCCGGTCGCCGTGATGGTGTGGTCGCGGAGCGTCCCTTCTTCGACGGCGCCGAGGCGGAGGATGGCGGCCCGCGAGCGCGCGTTGAGCGCGTCCGTCTTCCACTCGACCCGGTTCATGCCGAGCGGGCCGAACGCGTGGCGGAGCATGAGCAGCTTGGCCTCGGTGTTGACCGCCGTCCGCTGCCAGTCGCGCCCGACGAAGGTCCAGCCGATCTCGACGCGGCGGTGCGCCGGGGCGGCGTTGCCGAACCGCGTGCTGCCGACGACGCGCCCGCCGTCGAGCGCGACGGTCGCGAACGGGAGGGCCGTCCCGGCCGCCTGCTCCGCGAGCGCGGCGCGGACGTAGGCCTCCAGGTCGGCGCGGGTCTCGACGTTCGAGGTCGTCCAGCGCCAGAGCTCGGGGTCGAGGGCGACCTCGGCGAGCGCGTCGAGGTGGTCGAGCGCGAGCGGCTCCAGGCGGACGTGGGCGCCGTCGAGCGTGACGGGCTCCATCACCAGGGGCAGCCTCCGCGGCCGACGGGCGGGGCGCTGGCGACGCGCGCCGCCAGCGGGGCGGGGGAGACGAAGCG
>CAYPVZ010000742.1:0-1809 GCA_964414235.1 uncultured Rhodothermales bacterium
GTCCTGTTCGCGCTCTACACGGGGTTCGTCGCGTGGCGCCGGCCGGACGTCGCCCCGGCGCTGCCGCCCGAGGCCCGCGAGGAGCGCGGCGCGGCGCTGGCGGCGCGCGTGGTCCGGTCGCTGCTGCCGCCGCTGCTGCTCATCCTGGTCGTCCTGGGGAGCATCTTCGCGGGCGTCGCCACGCCGACCGAGGCGGGCGCCCTAGGGGCCGTCGGCGCGCTCGTGCTGACGGCGGCCAACCGGCGGCTGACGCGGGCAATGGTCTGGGAGACGGCCCGCGCGACGGCCTCGCTGACCGTCATGGTGATGGTGCTGCTGCTGGGCTCGACGGCGTTCGCGCTCGTCTTCCGGGGCCTTTACGGCGACGTGTGGATCGAGGAGGCCCTCGTCGGGCTGCCCGGCGGGCGCGTGGGGCTGCTGCTGGCGGCCAACGGGCTCGTCTTCGTGCTGGGCTTCTTCATCGACTTCTTCGAGATCGCCTTCATCGTGGTGCCGCTGCTGGCGCCGGCCGCGGCGGCGCTCGGCATCGACCTCGTGTGGTTCGGCGTCGTGCTCGGGATGAACCTCCAGACGTCGTTCCTGACGCCGCCGTTCGGGTTCTCGCTGTTCTACCTCCGCGGCGTGGCGCCGCCTGAGGTGACGACGGCGCAGATCTACCGGGGCGCCCTGCCCTACGTGCTCATCCAGCTCCTCGCGCTGGCGCTCGTTCTGGCGTTCCCGCAGCTGGTCCTCGCGTTCGCCGGCTGAGCCGCCCCGCCCGCCTCGGGAGCCTCGCCGAAGCGGGGCTGGGGAATACAAACGATGCCATCAGACGACTCCGTAAAGGAACCCCCCGGCTCGCTCAGGACACTCCACTAGTCAGATGCACTCTCGTAGGTGATCTCCACGGTTCGCTCAAGTACTGGCTCGCCCGGTGAGGCGACCACGACAACCGCCTCTCGCGGTCGCGATGAGAACACCCGAGCGACGTTCTCGCTTCCCTCGACGCTAATGAGGACACGCCCTGGTGCGAGCGCGACAACGTGGACTCCAGCTGACCTCACTGCGGACGAGCCTCCATCCGGGTTCGCCTGCCAAAGGCTTTCTTGACCGGCCTCGACCAGATCGTCAAGCGAGCCACGCGTCGGTCTCAAGCTCGGATGCTTGAACACCCAGAACCCGAACTGATAGTCCATCCCCTCGTTTACTACACCGATCTCCCAATGGTACTCGGGAGCGTTGTTCGGAGTCTCCTCCGCAGCCCAGACCCACTCCGCTCTGTCAGGGATGGGGAGGACGAACGCCGCTGTCGAGTCCGTGACGATGGCCGTAAAGGGCGGAGCCTCGCGTAGCGTGTCCGCCAGCGCTGACGTCTGGGCCCGGAGTTTCCCTGCTGGAGACGAGCACGACGCGAGCAAGAACGCGCTGGCGACAATCGTGAGACGAGTCATTCTGTCTGAGGCGATGTAACGAATGGGCGTTCAGTGACCAGCGGAGGCATGACTGAAGCTACGCGCCAGCTACTACGTCAGTGGAACGGAGTCCGGATAAAGGGCACCAGCCTCCCACAACCCCTCATCCGTGCAGAATAGAGGACTGCAAACGCCCGATATCCTGCGCCAGAGCAAGATAAGCATCCGCCCTGTCCCCTCTTCCTGCCTCGTTCGCCTCCACCCATGGCCCACCTCCTTGACGGTGCTCGACGCGCGCCCCGGGTCCGCCACCTCCGGGCGAGCACCGAAAAGGCCGACCTCGTGTGTTCGGCGCCGTGCTCAGGATGAACCTCCAGACGTCGTTCCTGACGCCGCCGTTCGGGTTCTCGCTGTTCTA
>CAYPVZ010000743.1:0-1807 GCA_964414235.1 uncultured Rhodothermales bacterium
CTTCGACGCCCTCGGCCGACGCGTGGCGCTCCTCCACGACGGCCCCCTCGCGGCCGGCACGCAGCCCCTCGCGGTGGACGTCGCCCGCCTCCCGGCCGGCGTCTACGTCGTCCGCGCCGTCACGCCCGGCGGCGCCGCCAGCCGCACGCTGACGGTGGTGCGCTGACGGTCTCGCCCCGCTGGCGACGCGCGTCGCCAGCGGGACGGACGGCCCGGGAGGCGCGGCGGTGGTCCGGTGTCGGCCCGATTGTCGGTTGTGTAGGTGAGTCCCATCCCCGCCCCCTCATGGCCCTTCGCTTCCGCCTCCTACCGCTGGCATCGCTTCTCCTCGCCGTGCCTTCGGTCGCCCAGCAGAGCGACGGCGTCCACGCCGAGACGCGCGTCGACCGCGTCAACGACGAGCTCGGGATCACCGGCTCCGGCGCCATCGTCGCGGTCCTCGACCGCGGACTGGACTACGAGCACCCCGACTTCCGCAACGAGGACGGCACCACACGGCTGCTCTTCTTCTTCGACACGCTCGACAACACGGGCGCCAACGACCCGGACAACCCGACGGGATTCGGGACGGTCTACACGCGCGACGAGATCAACGCGGCGCTCGCCGCCGGGACCCGGTTGAACGCCCGCGACGCCGTCGGTCACGGAACGGCGTCGATGGGCATCGCCGCCGGCAACGGTGCGGCCAGCGACGGCTTCTACGCCGGCGTGGCGCCCGACGCCGACCTCATCGCCGTCAAGATGATCTCGGAGGGCGCCGCGGCCCACGACGGCGAGCCCGCCGAGGCGGCCAATCCGTCGCCCGGCACCCGGCTGTTTCCAGCCATCGACTTCGTGCTCGCTCGCGCGGAGGCGGAGGGCAAGCCGGTGGTCTTCCTCGCCAACTTCGGCTCCATCCAGGGGCCGATGGACGGCAGCAGCACCGACGCCCGCGGCATCGACGAGCGGTTCGGACCAGGTCATCCGGGCCGCGTGTTCATCACGGGGTCGAGCGACGACGGGGGCATCGCCAACCACGCCGGCGGGATCGTCGCCCAGGGCGGAACGGCCGAGATCCAGATCCGAAAGGGGAATGCCGGGTTTCTGCGAATGGACCTGTGGTATCCCGACAGCGACCGCTTCGACGTCGAAATCGTCACGTCGGCCGGCACCACGTACGGGCCGTTTACGGCGCCGGCGAACGACCAACAGACATCGGAGTCACCCTCCTTCTCGCGCTTCGCGTACTACCACAACGGCAGCGACCGGGACTTCTTCGGCGCCACGAGTCCGAGGCGAGAGATCCTGATCGACTTCACCGGCCCGGCGGGCCTGTACACGGTCCGCCTCATCGGTACGAGCGTGACCCAGGGGCGCTTCGACGCCTCGCTCAACCCGTCGAACATCTTCAGCGCGCCCGACAGCTACTTCGAGACCTTCGTCGATCCGGGGCACACTGTCTGGGACCTCGCCTCGGCGCGGGGCAACCTCCCGCTGAACTCGTACGTGCTCCACCCGACGTGGACCGACGTCGACGGGGGCACCCAGACGCTTCCTGGCAACGACGTAGGGGCGGGGGAGCTGTGGCCGGGCAGCGGCGTCGGGCCGACGTACGATGGCCGCCTCGGGATCGCGGTCAGCGCGCCGGGGCAGGGCAACTTCACGCCGTACGCGCCCCGCTCCGTCTTCGCGTCGATCCGGGGCTACCTCATCGACGACGGCCCGGCGCCGTATGGCGTGCTCGCCTTCGTCAGCGGCGCGGCGCCCGTCGTGACCGGCATCGTGGCGCTTCTGCTCGACGCCGACCCGACGCTCGATGCCGCCGAGG
>CAYPVZ010000744.1:0-1806 GCA_964414235.1 uncultured Rhodothermales bacterium
CTACACCCTCGTCGTTCGAACCGCCACCGAGAGTGCGGCCCTTCGTCTCGTCCGCCTTCCCTAACGCACGGCGACGTCGTGCGAAAGCGTGACGAACGAGCGGCCTTATCGCCCGGCGGCCGTGCTGGCACGAACTCCGCAGGGCGGTCGAGTCCGTCCTCGCTACCGCCTCGGGCCGCTTCCACTCCGATGACCTCCACCCGCCGTCTCTCCGCCCTCCTCGCCGTCGCCGCCCTCGGTGCCGGCCTCCTCCTGTCCACGCCCGCGCCCGCCGTCGGCCTGTCGAGCGGCGCCCCGCCCAGGTTCGCCGGGAACGGGTTCGACGGCAATGCGCCCCGGACGTGCGTGGTCTGCCACAGCTCGTTCGCGCTCAACTCAGGCACCGGGAGCGTCACCATCGACGCGCCGGCCCACGCCACGCCGGGCGAGACCATCCGCGTCACCGTCACCGTCGACAACACGACGCCGGCCGCCAGCGGCGCCACCAACCGCCAGGGCTTCGAAGCGACCGTCCGTGACCTCAAGGACGGCGCCGAGTGGGGCACGCTCGTCCTCGTCGACCCGACCGACACCCAGCTCATCGGCAGCGAGGGCGACTGGTACGTGACGCACACCACGGGCGGGACGGCCCGCACCTCGTGGTCGTTCGACTGGCAGGTCGGGGAGGGCGAGGGCGTCGCGCGCATCTACGTGGCCGCCAACGCCGCCAACGGCTCGGGGCCGGGCGGCGACTACATCTACGCCACCACGGCCGACGTGCTCGTCGGCCCGACGGCCGAGGAGGCGCGCCCGGAGGCCGCCTTCGCCCTCGGCGCGCCGCACCCGAACCCGGCCCGGGCCGGGGCGCTCGTGCGGCTGGCGCTCGACCTCCGCCAGCCGGGCGCCGTCGACGCCCGCCTCGTCGATGGGACCGGGCGCGAGGTCCGCACCCTAACCCGCGAGGGGGCCACCGCCGCCGGCCACGATCTCGCCGTGCCGACCGCCGGGCTGGCCGCCGGGACCTACTTCGTGGTCGTCGACGGACCTGGCGGCCGACGGGTCCAGCCCCTCCAGGTGGTGCGATAGCCCCGCAGAGATTGACAGACGAGCCAGGGAAACGAATCGCGGCTCAAGTTGGGCGGTCCGGAGTCGATACTCCGGCCCCTCGATCGACCGAGCCCTGGATCCGTTCTTCTCGTCCCCGCCGCCCGAGCCGGCGTTCGCGCCCGCCGACGTGCCCCCGGCGGCGCGCTCGCCCGTCGAGGCCGGGCTGCGCCTGATCGCCGAGCGCCTCGACGTGCCGGCCGCCGTCCTCTTCGCGCCCAGCACGACCGGCGCGCTGCGGGCCGTCGCCGCCATCGGCGTGGGCGGCGCCGACCCCAACGACCTCGACGGACTGGCGGAGGTGCTCGGCGGCCCCGACCTGCTCGACGTCAGCGGCGCCATCGAGGGGGCCCGCTTCGCCGCCGGCGCCCGCCTCGGCGAGGGCGACGGCGCGCTCCTCGTCCTCGCCCCCGACGGCCGCCAGCCCGACGACGCCTGGACCACCGCCTTCTCGGAGGCCGCCCACGCCGCGCTCGGCCTCGTCCACGCCATCGGCGGACGGGCCGACCTCGGCCGCCTCCTCCACGAGGTCGCCGTCCACCCCGGCTCCTTCGACGACCGCCTCGCCCTCGCCCTCCAGCGCGTCGTCGAGACGGTCGCCCTCGACGCGGCCGCCTTCGCCTGGACCGACGGCGGCGCCTGGACCCCCTACGCCGTCTACGACCCCGCCGGCCGCCTCCTCCCGACGGCGCCGATCCCGCTCGCTGAGTCCTACTGCACCAT
>CAYPVZ010000745.1:0-1799 GCA_964414235.1 uncultured Rhodothermales bacterium
ACGTAGGACCGCGCCGGGAGCGTGCCGCGCGCGACGGGGTAGGCGCAGCCGTCCTCCTGGCCCGGGTTCGGGCCGCCCGCCAGCAGGCCGGGCACCGGCGCCGCGACCCCGTCCGCCTCGGACGGCCGGTGGTGGATGTGGAGCGGCGGCTTGTCGCCGACGCCCGTCAGGAACGAATAGCCGGTCCCGTTGCGGCCGAGGAGGTAGTCGAGGTTGGCCGTCGCGGCGTCGAGGTAGCGGGCGTCGCCCGTCAGCTGGTGGGCCAGGGTCAGGATCACGCCCTGGTTGGCCGCGGCCGAGTTGCTGCCCCAGCCCCACATCCACGACTGGCTGCCCATGACGACGTCGTAAGCCGAGGCGTCCTTCAGCGAGACGTACCACCCCGCCAGCCCGACGAGGGCGCTCTGGAGCGACGACACGTTCACGCTCGCGCCGATCGCGTCGCGGTGCGCCAGCAGCGAGAACACGCCCATCTCGCGGACGCTCCCCCACCACGGCGTCCCCAGGCTTGGCGAGGCCGGCACCGGACGGATCGTGAGAAAGCTGTCGACCCGCGTCGTGAGGAAGAGCTCCCAGGCCGCCCAGTCGAACTCGTCGGAGAAGGTGCCGTCGCCGTACTCGCCCGTGGTGATGTCCGGGTTGTAGGCAGCGTTCACCGCCCCCTGGTCGTAGCGGACGCTCGGGTTCGCGCGGGCCCAGGCCCAGGCGCGGAGCGCCGCCTCGCGGTAGTCCGCCGCCAGCCCGGGGAAGGCGTCGTCGTAGCCGGCGAGGACGCGGCTGGCCTGCGCCATGACGGCCGCGAAGTCGAGCGTCGCCGCCGTCCCCTTCTGGACGACGTAGCGCGTGGCCGTCGCGGCGGCGGGCATCACCATGCCGCTGAAGCCCGCCGTCGTCAGCTTGTGGTAGACGCCGCCGTCGTCGTCCTGCATGGCGCGCATCCATCGGAGGTTCCAGAGCGCCTCGTCGAGGAGGTCGGGCACGGCGTCGCCGCTCTCGGGGATGCCGGCGTCGAAGGCCGCCGCGTAGGTCGGGTGGGTCTCCAGGAAGAGGAGGAGCGTGCCCGTCGAGATGCCCGAGTTGACGACGTACTTGTTGTAGTCGCCCGCGTCGTACCAGCCGCCGGGCGCCGCAATCTCCGTACCCGCCGGCCGGCTGGCGGTGGCGGCCGAGGCGTGGACGCGGACGTGGTCGTCGGGATGGCCGGCGGCGCGGGCCCAGGCGCCGGCGTGCGCCGCGTCGAGCGCGGTCGAGGCCCGCTGGAAGTAGAACCCCTTGAGCGCGCTGCGTGCGACGTCTTCGAGCGCGCGGTCGGCCACGCGGAACGGATACGACGTCCCACCTCCGGCCTCGACGACGTAGTCGCCCGGCGTCTCCAGGTCCGAGAAGTCCGCCAGCCGGACGGTCTCGCCGGACGGGCTCCACGTCTGGGCGTCGCCGAGCGTGCCCGTGAAGACGGCCGCGCCGCCGGACGCCGGCCGGACGGTGAAGCCGCCCTCCCCGGCGCCGACGACGACGGCCACCTTGGGCCCGTCGGGGTAGAAGCCGACCTGGTTCAGGCGGATGTCGCTCTGCGCGCAGGCAGCGCTGGCGAGGCAGGCGAGGGCGAGGAGGAGGCGCATGGAGCGGCGGGGGAGTTCGACGGAGCTTCGGGCGGGAGACGTGCGCCGTTGATGCTCGTCCGATCGCGCACGGAAACCGACGCAAGTAAACCCAAAAGGTCGGCGACGGGACATAGGCTCTCTCCGCCGCACCGCTGAGCGGACGTACGTTCGGGCGGCCTGGGCTCGTCCGCCTCGGCG
>CAYPVZ010000746.1:0-1787 GCA_964414235.1 uncultured Rhodothermales bacterium
GGCTACGGCGGTGGCAACCGCGGTGGCGGCGGCTACGGCGGTGGCAACCGCGGTGGCGGCGGCGGCTACGGCGGTGGCAACCGCGGTGGCGGCGGCGGCTACGGCGGCGGCTACTAAGCCCCGTCTCGCATCCTTCGGGCGGCGGTCCTCTTCGGGCCGCCGCCCTTTTTTATGCCCGCCCCGCTGGCGACCGTCGCGCGCCTACCTGGAGCGGACGATGAGCCCCGTCCGCACGACGTCGGCGGCGGAGAGGCGGACGACGTACGTGCCGGGCGCCAGGCCGGCCCCGTCGAGCGGGACCGTGTGCTCGCCCGTGCCGAAGGCACCCGCCAGCGAGGCCACGCGGCGCCCGACCACGTCGAACACCTCCAGCCGGACGTCCGACGGCATGTCGAGGCGGAAGCGGAGGCGCGTCCCGTCGCGGAACGGGCTCGGCGCGGGCGGCAGGAGTGCCACCGGCCCGGCCTCCGGGTCGGTCTCCGCGGCCGTCGAGCGGAACGAGAACTGGGCGAGGACTGGCACGTGGTCCGACGTCGACGAGGTGTAGCTGGGGACGCCCGTCAGGACCTCCGAGTAGCGGTCGCCGGAGTCGCTCACGTACTCGGCGTCGAGGCCGGCGATGAGGAGGTGGTCGCGCGTCGAGCCCGAGGAGCATGACGACGACGTGCAGTAGGTGTAGACGCGAGACTGCTCGATGCCCAGCGTCGCTGCGATGTAGTCGTCATCGGCGAGGAAGGCGGCATAGGGCGAAGGCTGGCCATTCCGCGTCGAGCGCGTGAGGTAGTCGTTGAAGTCGCCCAGGAGGATGACGGCGTCGCCGCGCGTGAGGCGGTCGTCGATGTAGGCCTTGAGTTCGGCGGCGCCGGCCACGCGGTCGCTGTAATCGTCGGCCCCCGTGCCCGCCTTGGCGTGGAGGTCGATGATGCGGACCGTCCGCGCCTGGCCGTCGATCGTCACGCGGGCCTGGACCTCGAAGGGGAGCCGCCCGCCGAAGTTGGAGCCCGTGAGGATGGTCCGCGTGCCGATGATCTGGACCACCGACGGGTTGTAGATGAACCCGAGGCGGAGCTGGAAGGTGCCCGGCGTCTCGGGCCCGAGGCGGCCGGCATAGCCGTCGTCCTGGAGCCGCTCCAGCAGGGTCTGCCACGCATCGGCGTCGCCGATCTCCTGGAAGGCCCAGAGGTCGATGCCGGCCTGGGAGACGACGGCCTCGACGTTGTTGAGCTGGGTGGCGTCGCTGGGCGGATAGCCGGGGTCGCCGAAGTGCTCGACGTTCCACGAGGCCACGTCGAAGGTGGCGTCGGTGCCGCGGGCGGCGACGGTCTGCGCCGAGGCGGGGACCGCCAGCAGGGCGAGGAGGGCGGCGACGGCCGCGAGTCGGATCGGGCGCATGGGCACGGGGCAGGCGATGGGCAAAGGTAGAGGGCCGAACCCCGGCCGGCATGAACCGAACGGGTAGATTGGTGCCCCCTTCCCGCCCCATGCCGTCCCCCCCCATCTCCGTCGTCGGCGCCCCCGACCTCGCCGCGCGCATCGAGCGCGAGGGCGAGGGCGGCCCGGTGGTCGTGGTCGGCGGGCCGGTGCGCGAGCGCGTGGCGTGGGCGACGCGGGCCGTCAGCGGGGGGGCGCATGCGTTCCTGCTGTGGCCGCCGGCGCCGGAGGCGGGCGCGGCCGAGGCGCTGGCGGCGCGCGCCGAAGAGGCTGGCGTCGAGGTCGGCGTGGCGCGGCCGCTGGGCGCCAGCGCCGCGCTGGCGGGCGTGCCGGAGGGCTGGGCGGCCCGCCAGCGC
>CAYPVZ010000747.1:0-1781 GCA_964414235.1 uncultured Rhodothermales bacterium
CTGCGACGGTCGTCCTGGACGCTGCGACGGTCGTCCTGGACGCTGCGACGGTCGTCCTGGACGCTGCGACGGTCGTTCTGGACGCTGCGAGCATCGTTCTGGGCCCTGCGAGCATCGTTCTGGAGGCTGCGACGGTCGTTCTGGAGGCTGCAACGGTCATTCTGGGCGCTGCAACGGTCGTTCTGGGCGCTGCGAGCATCGTCCTGGACGCAGACCCTCTCATTCTGACGGCGGTACGGACGGCGCGGGCCATCGCGCACGTCACGGGGCAGGGAGACGGACGTGCCCGGAGGCGCTCAGGTCTCATCCTCGACGGGAGGGAGACGGCCCGTCGGGACCCGCCGCCGCCGCCCGGCCGTAGCTTGCCTGCCCTCTCCGACCCGACCCCGCATGTCCGACTCGAACGGCCTCCTCGCTGGCAAGACCGGCGTCATCTCCGGCGCGCTCGACCCCAACTCCATCGCCTGGGCCCTCGCCGAGGCCGCCCACCGCGAGGGCGCCCGCTTCGTCCTCACCAACGCGCCCGTCGCCAGCCGCTTCGGCCAGCTCGACGCGCTGGCGGAGAAGACCGGCGGCAGCCCCGTCGTCTACGCCGACGCGACCAACGACGAGGCCATGACCGACCTCTTCGCGCAGGCCACCGACGCCCTCGGCGGGCCGCTCGACTTCGTCGTCCACTCCATCGGCATGGGCATGAACGTCCGCAAGGGCGTCCCCTACGAGTCGCTCAAGTACGAGTGGTACCAGAAGTCGCTCGACGTCTCGGCCATCTCGCTGCACCGGATGGTCCGCGCCGCCTGGGACGGCGACGCGCTCAAGGACGGCTCCTCCATCCTCGCCCTCAGCTACATCGGCGCCCAGCGCGTCTTCTCGGAGTACTCCGAGATGGGCGACGCCAAGGCCCTCCTGGAGTCCATCGTCCGCAGCTTCGGCTACCGCCTCGGCCGGCGCGGCATCCGCATCAACGCGGTCTCCCAGAGCCCCACCAAGACGACCGCCGGCGGCGGCATCTCGGGCTTCGACTCGATGTACGACTTCGCCGAGAAGGTGTCGCCGCTCGGCAACGCCGACGCCGCCTCCTGCGCCGACTACTGCGTGACGCTGCTCAGCGACTACACGCGCATGGTCACCATGCAGACGCTCTACCACGACGGCGGCTTCTCGTCGATGGGCATCTCGGACCTCCTCATCGAGGGCCTCGCGGCCGCCGCCAGCGGCGAGGCCGGCGATGGGGCTTCCTGAGGACGCCCTCCGCGCGGTCTCGCTCGTCCTGCTGGCGGCCCTGTTCGTCGGGGCGGGCGTGATGCATGTCGTGAAGCCGCGGCTGTTCGAGGCCATCGTGCCGCCGTCGCTGCCGGCGCCGCGCGCGCTCGTGCTCGTCTCGGGCGCCGCGGAGATCCTGGGCGGCCTCGGCCTGCTCGTGCCGGCCGTGCGGCCGTGGGCCGGGTGGGGCCTCGTCGCGCTGCTCGTCGCCGTCTTCCCGGCGAACCTGTACATGGCCCGGGAGTCCGAGCGCTTCCGCCGGCTGGCGCCCCGCTGGGCGCTCCTGCTGCGGCTCCCGCTCCAAGCCGTCCTCATCGCCTGGGTACTGTGGGCCAGCCTCTGACCCGTCTCTGGATCCTGGCGCTCGTCGCGCTGGCGGCGTGCCGCTCCGGCCGCGACGGCGTCGACGCGCCCGCGCCCCAGCCCGGCGTCGACGTCCAGCTCGTCCGCGCCGTCGTCCGCCTCGACCCCGAGACGCGCGCCATCGACGCGACGGCGACGCTGGAGGTGGTCCACCC
>CAYPVZ010000748.1:0-1777 GCA_964414235.1 uncultured Rhodothermales bacterium
CCCCACGGCCGGCCCCCCGCCCCGTGACGCGCCCGGACCCGGCGCTCGACGCCCGGATCCGCAGCCCCCACCGTCTCGACGGCCCCCGCGTCGGCGTCACGATCCTCGACCCCGGAACGGTCAGTAAGATCAACGAGACCTTCGGCGCCGAGGACGGCGACCGGATCTCGTCGTCGGCCCCGGTCATCACCCAGTTCGGGTGGCAGTTCGAGACGCGCCTGTTCCACACCGACTCCGGGCTGACCGGCGTGACCGAGATCGTCGGGCTCGTCGGCGGGCTCGACCGGAACCTGCTTCTGCCGAGCGGGACGTTCCTCGTCGGGCTCCGGGCCGTCAACGGGATGGAGATCGGCATGGGGCCGAACCTGTCGCTCAGCGGCACGGGCTTCGCCGTGGCCGTCGGGATGAACACGCCCATGGGCGACGTCAACGTGCCGCTCAACGTCGCCGCCGTGTTCGGAAAGGGCGGCCCGCGCATCAGCCTGCTCGCCGGGTTCACGCTCGCCTCGCGGCGCTACTGAGCCCCCGCTGGCGGAGCGCGTCGCCAGCGGGGCGGGCGTGTCGAGACGCCGTGAGGCCGTCCGCCTCGGGGACCCCGGCGGCGCAGGGCGGGTAGCTTCGGCTACGCCCCCCACGCCGATGTCCGAGACCCCACCGTTCCGCCTCACGAACACGCTCTCCCGCCAGGTCGAGGAGATCACGCCGGCCGCCACCGCCCCCGACGGGCGCCCGCTGCTCCGGTTCTACTCGTGTGGCCCGACGGTCTACAGCTACGCCCACATCGGCAACTTCCGGACGTTCCTCACCGCCGACCTCGTCGTCCGCACGGCCGAGGCCCTCGGCTGGGCCGTCCGCTACGTCTCCAACGTCACCGACGTCGGCCACCTGACTCAGGACGACGTCGCCGACGGCGCCGGCCAGGACAAGATGGCCAAGGCCCTCGCCTCCAAGAGCGGCGAGCGCTTCGAGACCGTCTGGGACCTCGCCCGCCACTACACGGACGCCCTCGAAGCCGACTGGCGCGCCCTCAACCTCCGCGAGCCCGACCTCCGGCCGCGCGCCACCGAGCACGTCCGCGAGCAGATCCAGGCCGTCGAGGCCCTCATCGCCGCCGGCCACGCCTACGAGACCGAGGACGGCGTCTACTTCCACGTCCCGTCCTTCCCCGACTACGGCAAGCTCTCGGGCAACACCGACATCGACGGGCTGGCGGTCGGCGCCGCCAGCGCCTCGCGGGCCGTCGTCACGGACGAGGGCAAGCGCGACCCCCGCGACTTCGCCCTCTGGAAGAAGGACCCCGGCCACCTCATGCAGTGGTTCTCGCCCTTCACCGACGGCCCCGCCGGCGGCTGGGGCTTCCCCGGCTGGCACCTCGAGTGCTCGGTGATGGCCCAGAAGTACCTCGGCGAGACCATCGACCTCCACGGCGGCGGCGAGGACCTCCGCTTCCCCCACCACGAGTGCGAGATCGCCCAGGCCGAGGCGCTCACCGGCGAGCCCTTCTCGCGCTACTGGGTCCACACCCGGTTCCTCCAGGTCGAGGGCGAGAAGATGTCCAAGTCCAAGGGCAACTTCCTCACCGTCCGCGAGCTCACGCTCCCGCCCGGCGAGGGCGGCCGGGCCGACTGGAGCGCCCCGCTCGACCCGCTCGCGCTCCGCCTCGCGCTCCTCTCGGGCCACTACGCCAAGCCGTTCAACCTCACGCGCAAGACGCTCCGCGACGCCCAGAAGAACCGCGCCCGCTACGCCGAGGCCGCCGAGATCGCCGCCGAGGCCC
>CAYPVZ010000749.1:0-1771 GCA_964414235.1 uncultured Rhodothermales bacterium
GTCGTGCCCTGCTCCAGGATGCGCCCCTGGTTGCTCCGGAGGCCGTCGGCGGCGGTGCCCGTCGTGGTCCGCCAGCCGTCGGCCCAGTTGTAGATCCACTGCGCGTCGGCCGTCATGAGGCGGACGCAGCCGTGGCTGGCGGCGCCCGCCGTCGGCAGCGCGTAGTACTGGTGGACGTGGATGCCACGCTCGTCGAAGAAGTTGAACACCCACCGCATCACCCACGTCTCGCCCGCCGGCGCCAGCGTGGACTCGCGGTACTGCTCCTTCCAGTTGAAGTTGAACCGGCCGTTCGGTGTCTCCGAACCGTCCTTTCCCGTCGAGACGAGGCCCCAGCGCGCGAGCGCGCCGTTCTCGTAGCCGGCCCACGCCTGGACGCTCTTGTCGATGATGAACAGCTTGTCGAAGCCCTCAGCGCCCGCGTAGTGGCGCGGGAACGGGCTGTAGGCCCGCGGGTCGGCGCCGACGACGCTCGGCAGCACGATCCGGTCGCCCGCGCGGAGGTCCTGGATGAACACGCCGTTCAGGAAGGCGACCATGCCGTTGAGCTGGTCGCGCCCCTGGCGGGCGTTGCCGTCGCCGACCTCCTCGTAGAGCGCGTGGCGGGCGAGGATCGAGTTGCTGCCGCCGCGCGGGTCCTCCAGCGTGTAGTAGCGGTACGTGACCGCCGGGACCTCGGCGAGGCTCTCGGCGCGGTTGGCGTAGAGCAGCTCGGCGAGTTGGTCCTGGTTGTAGAGCGAGCGGGTGCCCTGCGCCTGGGCCGAGGCCCACGCAGAGAGCGCCAGCACGAGCGCGAGTGAACGGAAACGCATAAGGGTCCCGGGGAAGGAGGGCCGGAAGAACGGGACGCGAGGCCGACTATTTCAAGCCTCACGCAGGGGGACGACGCGAATTCAGGCGCCGAGGCACGATCCTCAGGCAAGCCTCAGACGCCGAGCCCCGCCTGCAGGCTCCCGAGGCGACCCGCTACCAGCTTCCGCCTGCGCCGCCGCCGCCGCCGAAGCCGCCGCCGAAGCCACCGAAGCCGCCTCCACCGAACCCACCGCCGCCGAAGCCGCCACCGCCCCCTCCGAAGCCGCCGCCCCAGCCGCCACTCGGGATCACGATGACGCCCGGCCCGCTCCGCCGACGGCGACGCGTCCCGCCCGACGACCCACCGGATGAGGGCGGCGTCTTGTGCCGCGACGACAGCACGACCATCACCACGAACAGGACGAACAGGCAGCAGAGCACCGTCGGAATGCCTTCTTCGCCGCCACTGGCGGACGCGCTTGGCGCCTCGAACTGGCCGCTCAGCGCTGCGATGATTCCGTCCGTCGCGCGGTCGATGCCGGCGTAGAACTGGCCCTGGCGGAAGGCCGGGACGATGATCGTCCGGACGATGGTGCCGGCCGTGGCGTCCGGCAGCGCGCCCTCGGCGCCGGAGCCGGTCGTGAGGAACACCGCGCGGTCGTCCGTGGCAACGAGGAGCACGACGCCGTCGTCGACGCCGGCCCGGCCGACGCCCCACGAGCGGAGAATGTCGGTCGCGTAGTCGACCGGCGCGACGCCGTTCGTCGTCGGGACGAGGACGACGGCGACCTGGGAGCCGGTCGAGTCGTCGAAGGCGACGAGCTTGCGTTCGAGCGCGTCGCGCTCGCCGCCCGAGAGCGTCCCCGTGAAGTCGTTGACGAGCCGGGGCGGGCTGGGCCGCGCGGGCACGTCGAACCGCGCCTCGTACGGCTTCCCGTTCTGCGCTGCCGCCGGCAGCGCCCCGCTGGCGGCGGCCGCC
>CAYPVZ010000750.1:0-1771 GCA_964414235.1 uncultured Rhodothermales bacterium
GCATCCGCCTGGACGACCTCGGGCTGATCCTGGAGGGCGCCGTGCCGGCCGCCGTGCTGGCGCTCCTCGTGCAGGGCCTCTTTTCGATGCTGGGGCGGGTCGTGATCCCGCGCGGGCTCCGGCTGTAGCGGCGGATCCGCGCCGCGCGCGCTCCGTTGGCGAGCGGCCTCCCCCCTGCCCCATGACCGCCCTCGACCGCCTCCGCCAGCGCCTCGCCGAGACCGCCGACCTCGCCCACGCCGCCGCCGTCCTCGAATGGGACCAGGAGACCTACATGCCGCCGGGCGGCGCCGAGGCGCGCGGGCGGCAGGTCGCCACGCTGCGCCGGTTCGCGCACGAGCGGTTTACCGATCCCCAGGTCGGCGAGTGGCTGGCGGCGGCGACGCCCGAGAGCGACCTCGACGGGGCGCTCCTCAGGGTGACCGCACGCGACTGGCGGCGGGCGACGCTCCTCCCCTCGCGGCTCGTCTCGGAACAGGCCGAGGCGTCGGCGCGGGCCAAGGAGGCGTGGAAGGCGGCGCGCGAGACGGACGCGTTCGCGCTGTTCGCGCCGCACCTGGAGCAGGTCCTGGCGCTGGCGCGCGAGGAGGCCGACCTCGTCCGGCCGCTCGTGGCCGAGGAGCGCGGGCCGGCGTACGCGCCCTCCCCTGCCGACGCCCGCTACGACGCGCTCCTCGACGCCTTCGAGCCCGGCGCCTCGACAGCGGCCGTCGCCGAGACCTTCCGCCAGCTGCGCGAGGGGCTGGTCCCGCTCGTCGTCGCCGCGGCCGACGCACCCGCCCCGGACGACGCCTTCCTCCGCCAGCCGTTCGACGCCGACGCCCAGTGGGCCTTCGGGCTGGACGTGGCGCAGGCGCTCGGCTACAGCCTGGATCATGGCCGGCAGGACCGTTCGGCGCACCCCTTCACGACGGCCTTCGGCGCGACCGACGTCCGCATCACCACGCGCGTCGACCCGGACTTTTTCCCGACGGCGTTCTTCAGCACGATCCACGAGGCCGGGCACGGGATCTACGAGCAGGGCTTCGCACCCGAGCTGGCGGGCACGCCGCTGGCGGACGGCGCGTCGCTGGGAGTCCACGAGAGCCAGTCGCGGCTGTACGAGAACCTCGTCGGCCGCGGCGAGCCCTTCTGGACGTGGGCCTTCCCGATGCTGGAGGCTCGCTTTCCTCACCTCCAGGGGGTTTCGTCCGACGCGTTCGTCCGCGCCGTCAACAAGGTCGAGCCGTCGCTCATCCGGGTCGAGGCGGACGAGCTCACGTACCACCTCCACGTGCTGCTCCGGTTCGAGTTGGAGCGCGCGCTGCTGGCGGGCGACCTCGCCGTCGACGACCTGCCCGGCGCCTGGGCCGACGGCATGCGCGACCTCCTCGGCGTCGCCCCGGAGACGGACGCGGACGGGTGCCTGCAGGACATCCACTGGTCGCTCGGCGCCATCGGCTACTTCCCGACGTACACGCTCGGCACGCTGATGAGCGCGCAGCTCTGGGCCGCGGCCGACCGCGACCTCGGCGGCCTCGACCGCCAGCTGGCGGCGGGCGAGTTCGCGCCGCTGCTCGGGTGGCTCCGCGAGCACGTCCACCGCTGGGGGCGCGTGAAGACGGCGGACCAGATCCTGGTCGACGCCACGGGCAGCCGGCTCGATGCCGGGCCGTGGCTGGCGTACGCGCAGGCGAAGGTGGAGCGGTTCTACTCGGGCTCGTAGAGGAGGGCGACGGCCGTCATGTTCTTCTCGCCGAGGCCGGCGGCGGCGGCGCGCTCGAACTGGGCC
>CAYPVZ010000751.1:0-1770 GCA_964414235.1 uncultured Rhodothermales bacterium
CGTCCAGGGCGTCGGCCACCTCCGGGGCGACGCAGTAGCCCAACCCGTGGGCGTCGCTGGTCTGGTCGCCGTCGAAGGGCTGGTCGACGAAGCCGAGGGAGATGCCCTGCTGGCCGTCAGCCGACGCTGCGACCCTCAGGAGGGCATCATCGGGGATCCCCTGCTGTGAGCGGACGTCGCTCAGCATCGTCGCGGCGGGCTGGGTGAGGGTCAACATGGTCATCCTCCTCGGATGTCGGTTGCGTCCTTCCAGGACTACCCCGCGCCGGCGCCGTGCGAAACGCCACCCGGCCCGAATGGCCGTTGACCAGGGGCCTCTGGCGACCCGCCGGACGAGTTCAGGCGCGCCCCGGGTGGGGTTGGCCCGACCTCGATGCCGGGGGTGGGCACCGATGCGCCGCACGCCGCGGAGCTTCACGATGGAGGCATGGCATTGCTGCTCTGGTTGATCCTGTTGGTCCTCGCGTGGCCGGTCGCGCTGTTGGCCGCCCTGCTCTACCCGGTCGTCTGGCTGCTGATGCTGCCGTTCCGGATCATCGGGATCTCGGTCAACGGTGTCCTGGAAGCCGTGCGCGCGATCGTGATGCTGCCTGCCCGACTCCTCGGTGGACGCCCGCGCCGCTGACTCGTCCGAGTGACCTGCCGTCCCAGAGCCAGACGTTCCGGTGAGCAGCCGTTCCAGTGAGCACGGCGCCTCAGGAAGCTCGTCCCACGTCAGGGCTGCCCCTCGGGATGTCCGCACCAGCTGCTGCTGGAGCCGAAGCGACCGATGTCGTCCGATCGCCTCCAGCACGCCTCCGACGTCGTCGTGGCGCCAGCACGGCCCCGTCAACGCTCGAGCTGACCCTCCACGAAGGGCGGCGTGCCGGTCTGGCTCGGGTGATCGGGCCAAGACCGTCGTGCTGTGCGGCTCGGTGATGGGAGCGAGGCGAGCCACCATGACGAGGCTCGGTCGACGACCGCGGCGTCAGATCGAATCGGAACCGAGGAGCCGGTCGTCGAACGGGTAGGTGGTGAGCCGCTCGACGCCGTCGGCGGTGATGAGGACCTGGTCTTCGAGTTTCACGCCTTCGCCGCCTTGGTCGCTCCCGAGGTAGCTCTCGACGCAGACGGTCATGTTCTCTTCGAACACTCCTTCGACACCGGCGTCGTCGAGCACGTCGGCCATCAACACGATGGGGTACTCGGCCGCCATGCCATTGCCGTGCACGGGTCCGAGATAGCGGTGTGCGACGAACTCGTCGGGGATGGTCCAGGCTTCGTTGGCGTACTCGCGGAATGACTTGCCGACTTCGAGCAACTCGATGTTGGTCTGCAACTGGTCGTAGGCCATCGAGTACAGCTCACGTTGACGAGGCGTCGCGGGCTGGTCGCCGGCGAGGAACGTGCGGGACAGGTCGGTGTAGTAGCCGTGACATCCGATGGCGTCGGTGTCGAGCGCAACGAGCTCGCCGGCCCGGATGACCTTGTTGCTGGCTTCCTGGAACCAGGGGTTCGTGTTCTCACCCGAGTTGAACAGGCGCGTCTCCAGGTATTCGCCGCCGCCGGCGATGAGCGCCCTGCTGAGCTCGGCCCACACCTGGTTCTCGGTGCGGCCGGGGACGATCTGGCTCTCCATCCACGCCACGGCGGCTTCGGTTCCGGCGACCGACGCGCGGATGAGTTCGAGCTCCGTCGGCTGCTTGATCGACTTGGCACGGTCGATGATCGGCGAGGCGTCGACGACGTCGAAGCCGGCTGCCATGAGCGCGGGCACGGCCTCGATCGGGG
>CAYPVZ010000752.1:0-1765 GCA_964414235.1 uncultured Rhodothermales bacterium
CGCTCGGCGACGCCATCGACGCCATGGAGGGCATCGCGAAGGAGACGCTGCCCGTCGGCTTCACGACGGCGCTGACGGGCCAGAGCCGCGACTTCCGCGAGACCGGCGGCTCCATCCTCGTCGTCTTCGGCCTCGCGCTCGTGCTGATCTACCTCGTGCTGGCGGCCCAGTTCGAGAGCTTCCGCGACCCGGTCACGATCCTGCTGACGGTGCCGCTGGCGCTGCTCGGCGCGCTCGGCGCGCTCTACGTGTTCGGCAGCACGCTCAACGTGTTCAGCCAGATCGGCCTCGTCATGCTGATCGGGCTGGTCACCAAAAACGGCATCCTCATCGTCGAGTTCGCCAAGCAGAAGCGGGAGGACGGCATCGGCCGCCAGCAGGCCGCCGAGGAGGCCGCTGCGGCGCGCTTCCGCCCGATCCTGATGACGGCGTTCTCGACCGTCCTCGGCACGCTGCCCATCGCCCTCGCCCTCGGCGCCGGCGCCGAGAGCCGCGTCCCGATGGGGCTGGCGGTCATCGGCGGCATGGTCGTCGGCACCTTCCTGACGCTCTACGTGATCCCCGCGCTCTACACCTACATCGCCAGCGCGACGGTCTCGCGCGTGGCCGAGACGCTCGACGGCCCGGCCGGCGACGGCACCTCGGACCGCCTGCCCGACGGGACGCTCGTGGCGCCGGCCGAGACCGGCGGCGACGGCACCGAGGCCGCCCCGGCCCTCATCTCGCCCCAGACATCGTGAGGGAGGCCGACGGCGTGCACACGGGGGAATCGAGCGTCCCCCCTCCTCCGATGAGGAGGGGGACAGGGGGGGGTCCCGGCCTCAGCGCCGCAATAGGTCGGGGGCTGGCGCTCCTCCTCGTCGCCGCGCTGGCGACGGCCGCCAGCGCGCAGCCGACGCTCCGGCAGGACTCGATCCCGCCCCTGCCCGACTCGCTCCGGCTCTACGGCGGCACGCTCGCCACGCGGACGCCGCTGCCGGACCTCGCCCCGCCGCCCGACGCGCTCCGCCTGACGCTCGAAGAGGCCATCGACCTCGCGCTCGTCCGCAACCCGGACCGCGAGATCTCGGCGCTCAGCGCCGCCATCGCCGCCAACGACGTCACGCGCGGCAACGCCGGCTACCTGCCGACGCTCGACGCCAGCGCCGGCCTCGGCGGCTCCCGGAGCGGGGCGCTCGGCGGCGGCGACAGCACGTCCACGCGCCGCGCGGGCGCGACGGCGCTCGACGCGTCCGTGGCCCTCGGCTATACCGTCTTCGACGGCGGACGCCGCGCGGCCACCCTCCGCCGGCTCCGCGCCGAGGCCCGCCGCCTCGCCCTGCTGGCGGACGCCGACGCGGAGGCCCTCGCCCTCGACGTCACCGCTGCCTACCTCGACGCCGCCCGCCAGTCCGACCTCGCCGACGCGCTCCGCGAGGCGCTCCAGGTCTCCGAGGACCGCCTGCGCATCACCCAGGCCGAGGTCCAGATCGGCACGGCCGCCGAGATCGACGCGGCCCTCGCGCTGGCGGACTACAACGCGGACCGCTCGGCGCTCCTCCAGCGGCTCGTCGCGCTCGACGGCGCCCGCGCCACCCTTGGCGGCCTCCTGGCGCTGCCCGACCCCGCGGCCGTCGTCGTGACGGACACGCTGGCGCTCGGCCCGCCGGCGGACCTCGACGCGCTGGCGGCGCGCGCCGAGACCCAGAACCCCCGCCACCGGTCGTTCGCCGAGGCCGAGGCCGCCGCCGCCGAGGTCATCGGCGAGGTCCGCTCCGAGTACCTC
>CAYPVZ010000753.1:0-1762 GCA_964414235.1 uncultured Rhodothermales bacterium
GTTCCTGCCCGCCCCCTGGGGCTGCCCCTACAGTCCCCGCTTCTGGGTGGCGGGCCTCGACGCCGCCGGCCCGGCGGGCACGCTCGACGCCCTCCTCGCCGTTGACCGCGAGGCCCGCCAGCGCGCGGCCCACGCTGCCGCCCTCCCTACCGTCTGACGGACTCCGTCCCCCCTTCATGGACGCCCTCCTCAACACGCTCTCGTACTTCCTGTGGGTCGCCCTGGCCCTCGGCATCCTCGTGTTCGTCCACGAGCTCGGCCACTTCCTGGCCGCCCGCCTCTTCGGGATGCGCGTCGACGCGTTCTCGCTCGGCTTCCCGCCGAACCTCTTCCGCAAGCAGGTCGGCGAGACGGAGTACCGCATCGGCGCCGTCCCGCTCGGCGGCTACGTCAAGATCGCCGGCATGGTGGACGAGAGCATGGACGTGGCCTACGAGATGGAGCCCGTCCTCGACGCCGCCGGCCGGCCCGTCCTCGACGCCGACGGCGAGACGGTGCTCCAGCAGAAGCTGGGCCCCAACGGCAAGCCGATCCCGACCGAGAGCGAGCCCCAGCCCGACGAGTTCCGCTCGAAGCCGGTCTGGCAGCGCAGCGTCGTGATCTCGGCCGGGGTCGTGTTCAACTTCGTGTTCGCGTGCCTCATCTACGGGGCGCTCGCCGTCACCTCCGGCCAGCTCTTCCCGCCGGTCGAGACCGGGCCGCTCGACGTGACGCCGGGCTCGATCGCCGCCGAGATGGGGCTCCAGACGGGCGACCGGGTCGCCGGCGTCAACGGCGAGCCGGTCGAGTACTACGAGGACGTCTTCACCATCGAGGCGCTCTCGACCGACCCGTTCCGGCTGACCGTCCTGCGCGACGGGGAGCCGGTGGAGCTACAGGCCGAGCCGGGCTTGGCGTCGCGACTCTCGCGCGAGGCGGTCGAGGTCGACCGGGCCGGCGGGGACCCCGGGCTGGAGGAGGTCCTCGGCGTGAGCCCGCGCGTCCCGCCCGTGCTGGCGGTCGTCTCGGACGGCTTCCCGGCCCGAGACGCCGGCCTGCGCCCCGGCGACCGGATCCTGGCCGTCAACGGCGAGACCATCTCGTCATGGAACCGCCTGACCGACCTCATCGGGGCCTCGGACGGCGCGCCGCTCGCGATCCGCTGGGCCCGCCCGGATTCACTCGGGCCGGCCGGCGACGGCGTCACCATGGTCGAGCACCGCGGGACGGCCACCGTCTACGAGGCCGAGGTCACCCCGCGGCCGGTCGGCGACGGGTACCAGCTCGGCATCGGGCTCGACGTGACGGCGGTCGGGCAGCGCATCGAGCGGCTCGGGCTCGGGCGCTCGCTCGCGCTCGGCACGCGCGAGGCGTCGTCGACGGTGGCGCTCACCTTCGGCTTCATCGGCAAGCTGGTGACCGGGCGCGAGAGCGTCCGCGACAATGTGGGCGGGCCGCTCATGATCGCCAAGCAGACCAAGGAGGCCGCCGACCGCGGCGGCGCCGCCTTCTGGACCTTCGTGGCTTACCTCTCCATTGCGCTGGCGGTGTTCAACGTGCTCCCGGTGCCGGCCCTCGACGGCGGGCACCTCGTGTTCCTGGCCTACGAGGCCGTCGTCCGCCGCGAGCCGTCGCTCAAGGTGCGCCTCGTCGTGCAGCAGGTCGGCGTCGCGCTGATCCTGGCGCTCATGGTGTTCGTCATCTTCAACGACGCCGTCCGCTGGTTCGGCTAGGCTCTGTGCGAAAAGTCGCTTCTGTCATCCTGAGCGCCAGCGAAGGATCT
>CAYPVZ010000754.1:0-1760 GCA_964414235.1 uncultured Rhodothermales bacterium
GGATCGAGGAGGGCGCCGAGGCCGACCTCGTCGTCTACGCCGCCGCCCCGCGGGTCGACGTCGGGGTGCTGGCCCACCCTCGCGCCGTCGTGCTGCGCGGCGTCGTCGTCGGCTGAGACCTCACGCCCTCCGGGCCGACTCGGTGTCCTCGAGCGCGGCGAGCTCGCGGTCCAGGGCGTCGCGCTCGGTCCGGTGCGCGCGCAGCGACCACCCGACGGCCGCGACCCAGACGAGGGCGATCCCGGTGTAGGCCACGGCGCGGGTGCCGTCGGAGGCGTCGAGCCAGTCGCTGCGCAGGAGGGTCCGCGCGTTGGTCAGGACGATGACGCCGCCGACCGCCGACCCCAGGACGCGCGGCGGGACGTGCCGCACGAGCCACGCGGCGACCGGGGCGGCGACCAGGCCACCGGCGAGCAGCGCCCCGACCCACGCGAGGTCGACGTCCGCCGAGCCGAGCGCGAGGAGGAACCCGAGGCTGGCCGCGACCGACACGAGGAACTCGCTCGTGTCGATGGACCCGACGACCTTCCGGGGCTCGAGCCGCCCGCTGGCGAGGATGGCCGGCGTGCCGACCGGCCCCCAGCCGCCACCACCCGTGGCGTCGACGAAGCCGGCGAGGAGCCCGAGCGGGCCGAGGAAGCGGCGCCGCAGCGGGTGGCCCAGCCGGTCCCGGCGCAGGCCCCGGACGGTGAAGCGGACGAGGACGTACGTGCCGAGGGCGAGCAGGACGAGCGACATCAGCAGCGCGGCGACCGAGGTGTCGAGGGAGGAGAGGAAGGTCGCCCCGGCGAAGGCGCCGAGTGCGCCGGGGATGCCGATCCGCAGCACCACCTGCCAGTCGACGTTGCCGAAGCGCCAGTGCGAGGCGCCCGAGGCGAGCGTCGTCCCGATCTCCGCGAGGTGCACCGTGGCCGAGGCCGCCGCCGGGTTGGTGCCGACCGCGAGCAGCAGCGTCGTCGAGGTGACGCCGTAGGCCATGCCGAGCGAGCCGTCGACGAGCTGGGCGCCGAGGCCGACGAGGGCGAGGAGGGCGAGCTTGCGCACGGCGGGCTCCTGGGACGGGGCGGCCCGGGTGGCCGCGTCCCGACGACCCTGGCATCACGTCGTGTTATGTGCCAACAAACGAGTGCTTATGTCTCGCATGGTGGGCCGGGCCGACGACCGAGGTGGGGGGCGCCGGGCCGGTCGGCGCCGATTCGGTCGGCAGGACGGGCTCTGGCAGACTGGGGCGCTGTACCCGTCCGGGCCCGCCTCCCCGTGTGGCACCGGACCGGACGCCTACATCCCGGGTGTCGGTACCCCGCACACGACCACGTGCGGTCTCGCCGCGCCCACGACACGAAAGTGAGACCACCTCCGTGGCCGTCAAGATCCGCCTCAAGCGCATGGGCAAGATCCGTGCTCCGTTCTACCGCGTCGTCGTCATGGACTCCCGCACCAAGCGGGACGGCCGGGCGATCGAGGAGATCGGCAAGTACCACCCGACCGAGGAGCCCTCGGTCATCGAGATCGACAGCGAGCGGGCCCTGTACTGGCTCGGCAACGGCGCGCAGCCGACCGAGGCCGTCGAGGCCCTGCTGAAGATCACCGGCGACTGGCAGAAGCACAAGGGCGAGTCGGGCACCGAGGGCACCCTGCGCGTCGCCGAGCCGAAGAAGAGCAAGAAGGAGCTCTACGAGGCCGCCGTCGCCGCCGCGGGCAAGGGCGAGGACGCCGGCTCCGCCGCGACCACGCCGCGCCGGAAGGCCGCCGCCAAGAAG
>CAYPVZ010000755.1:0-1757 GCA_964414235.1 uncultured Rhodothermales bacterium
CGGACGACGGTCAGGGTCTGGGTTCGAGTCTGGCCGTCGGCGCGGAGTCGGACGACGTAGGTGCCCGCCGCCAGCCCGCCGGCCGCCACCGCCACCTGCCGCCGGCCCGCCGCGACGACCTCGTCGAGCAGCACCGCCACCTCGCGCCCCAGCACGTCGTGGACCGAGAGCCGGACGCGGCCGGCCGTCGGCACCGCCAACCCGAGCGTGGACCGGCCCCGGACCGGGTTCGGGTAGGCCGCCTCCAGCGCCAGCGCCGTCGGCGCCCCCGCCGTGTCGCCGTCGGTCGCGGTGGCGGGGGGCGTCAGCGTGAGGTCGAAGCGGGCCGGGGCGTTGCTCGTGAGCGAGGCCACGGTGCCGGCCGCGGCGGCCTGGCGTCGTCCGGCGGCGGGGTCGTCGTCGATCTCGAAGGTGTAGGCGTCGGCCTCGGCGAGGTCAACGGTGTGGCCGTCGAGTCGGTCGGTGAGGGTGGCGCGCCAGCCGTCGGGGAGGCGGAGGGTGGGCCATGCGATGCGGGCGGTCCCGGCGATGCCGGCGGCCTCGACGACGAGGGGGAGTGTGGCGGGTTGGAGGGGCCGGGCCTCCTGCGCCTTGAGCGCGGGTCGTCCGTCGCGGTGGGCCTGGAAGGCGATGGCGACGGCGGGGTAGGCGAGGGGGGTGAGCTTGGCGACGTCCCAGGGGTCCCAGTCGGTGGTGGCGTCGTCGGTGAGGTAGAGGACGGCGGCGCGGTCGAGGCGACGCTGGCCCGTCGTCGCGTCCGTAATGTCGATCCGGAAATCGACCTGGAAGGTGGGTGTACGCCGAGCTTCGGCGCTCCCTGGAATCACGAGGGAGCCTGCCGCCGTGGCTTCGTAGAACACGCCCTGCCAGCGTGGGACGGTGTTGCCGGTTGCCGTCGTAGGGACATAGGAACCGACGCACTCGACGGCCGGGGAGCCGTCCGGGGTGCACTGCCACATCTGGCCCGTCGCACTCAGCCCTGCATCGGCAGCGCCCGGCCACGCCGGTGTGCCGGAGACGTCGAGCGGCGCGTTGTACGGGTTGCCGAGGAGGTTCCAGCCTGCGTGGAGCGTCACCTCGATGTCGTCTGTAGGCTCGGCGCCGCTGGCGATGAGCCCGGCCGGCAGCGCCCGCGACGCGCTCGTGCCCCCACCGAACTGAGAGGTGCCCGGGTCGATCTGCTGGTCAACGAGGTGCCAAGCGAAACCATACCCGGAGGGCAGGATCTCGGCGTCCGTTCCAGCCACCGTCCACGCCGACCCCGTGTAGCCCACGAAGAGATTGGGCTGGGCCTCGGGGTACTGGTCGGCGGATCCCTGGACGAGGTTCTGGGCTGCCAGTCGCCCCACCGTCATCGCATCGGTCGGCACCGAGAGCACGCGCCAGCCGGCGCCGTCGGCCAGCGCCAGGTCGAACGAGGCGTCCGCCAGCCCCAGCGCGGCGTCGAGCTGCAGCCGGGGGTAGCTGGCCGCCGGGTCGCCGGCGGTGACGCCGAGGCCGGTGGCGGTGAGCCGCCCGAGGAGGGCGTCGACGTCGTCGTCGGGGTAGGCCTGCCGGAGGACGGCGAGGGCTCCGGCGACATGGGGAGCGGCGTAGGAGGTTCCGCTGGCGGTCTGGTAGGCGTCGGTAGGAATGGGGGCGGTGACGGAGGCTCCTGGAGCGAAGAGGTCCATCCAGGGGGCAACGTTGGAGAAGCCGGCGCGGGCGTCGGCGTCGGTGGTGGCGCCGACCGTCACCCCCGTCCCGATGCAGCCGGG
>CAYPVZ010000756.1:0-1748 GCA_964414235.1 uncultured Rhodothermales bacterium
TAGGCGAGGTCGAAGAGCTGGGCCACCGACCCGTCACCCTCGGCCGTGACCTCGCCCCGGGGGACACCGGCGCCGCCGTCGTCCGCCTCCGCGACCGGCTGGCCGTCGAAGACCTCCGCGCCCCCGGTCCGGTATCCACGTACGACGGCGCGCTCGCCGGGGTGGTTCGTCAGGCCCAGGAGCGCTACGGCCTCCCGGCGACCGGCCGGCTCGACGCGACAACGCGGCGCGCACTCAACCGGAAGCGGACGGCGCTCATCCCGCTCCTCGAACTCAACCTGGAGCGGTGGCGCTGGCTCCCGCGCGACTTCGGCGAGCTCCACGTCTGGGTCAACATCCCGCGCTACGAGCTGGCACTGCGCGAGCGCGACGGCGACGACTGGGCCGAGGCGACTCGCTTCCGCGCCGTCGTCGGGGCGCGCGGCTGGGAAACGCCTGTCTTCTCGGACACGATGGAAACCATCGTCTTCAACCCCACCTGGACGGTGCCGGCGTCGATCCAGCGCGAATCGTACGGACGCGTCCGCGGCTCGGTCGTCCGACCGCCGGGCCCGGGCAACGCGATGGGCCGGGTCAAATTCCTCTTCCCCAACCGGCACTCGGTGTACGTCCACGACACACCGTCGAAGTGGGCATTCGGCGTCGACGACCGGGCGCGCTCCCACGGGTGCGTCCGGGCCGGCGACCCGGAGGCGCTGGCCCGCGAGCTGCTGACGCGGACGAACGAGGGGTGGGACGCGGAGCGCGTCGCGGCCCACTTCCGGGGCGCGTGGCGCTCAGAGTGGGTCCAGGTGGAGCGGCCCGTGCCCGTCCACCTCGTTTACTTCACGGCCGAGGTCGACGAGCAGGGGCGGCTCCACGTCTACGACGACGTCTACGGCCGCGACGCGCGGCTGGCGGACGCCCTCGGCCTCGACCTCCCCGACCTCGCGCCCGACGTCGTCGCCTCACTCGTGGCCGACGTGATCGACGCAGAGGACGAGACGGCGGACGAGGGCGCCGAGGAGGACAGACAAGAGCGCGAGACCGCACAAAGGGCAGAGGTCACGACGTCACGCCCGCCACCGACGCACGCCTCGCGGCCGGGGACCATCCCCCACGAGGCAACGCCGACCACGCCAACTCCCACGGTACCCCCTGCACTGTCGGCGCCACAACCGCGCTCGGCGCCAGCAGCACCCACGACGAGCCGGAGCCACCCGCCCGCGCCGTCTCCGCCACCAGCCTCGATGGAGCCGATCCCCGTTCGCCCCGCCGCCCCGTCTGCTGAAGGCGGACTGCCGTCTGGTGACCGCGTGGACACGGAGTCTGGAGCAGACGAGGAGGTACTTTCGTCGATCCCCCTTCGTTGACGTTCAGCCTTCGCTCGACCTGATCTGTGCCATCGTCTCCTCTGCTCGCACTGATCCTCGCCGCCAGCCTCGGATGGGGGTTCCTAGGAGATCTCTTCGGGTCCGACGCTCCGAGCGCGCCCGAGACTGAAGCGGTCGCGCACGCCGTCCAGGCCCGGCTGCGGAACTCCCGGCTCCACGAGGCCACACCGGCCACCTACCGCACGGGCCGGCCGCACTGGTCCGACGCCCGCGTCCGCCAGCGGCTGGCGGCGGTCCTGGAGGACGCCGCGGCCGACGGCGTCCGCCCCGAGGAGGTCCACGCCGACGTGGTGCCGTCGCTGCGCCGCGCGCTGGCGGCGGCCCAGCGAGAGTGGGCGGCGCTCGACGGCGACGCCCGTGACTCCATCCCAGACC
>CAYPVZ010000757.1:0-1748 GCA_964414235.1 uncultured Rhodothermales bacterium
GTCCGCACCCCACTGGCGGGGGCCGAGGGCACGCCGTCGGGCGAAGGCGGCCCCAGCTTGCCGGGCGGCTCGGCGGCCGGCCGCGCGACGAGGAAGAACGCCGCGCCCGCCAGCACCAGCCCCACGACTTGCGCCGCTGTCGGCGTCTCGCCCCAGACGAGCCACGACGCCAGAAACGGAACCACGACGGAGAGCCGCATCACGCCGGCCGCCAGCCCCATCCCGGCCTCGCGGATCGCCAGCGAGAACAGCCAGAAGCCGCCGATGAACAGGACGCCCTGCCACACGCCGAGCGCGACGAGCCCCACGTCCGACGTCCCGAGCGGCCGGGCGCCCTGCAACCCGACCGCCAGCACGGCACCGGCGAGGTAATTCACCGTCAGGAGCGCCGTCCGGTCGAGGTCGCGGCGCTCGGCCAGCTTAAAGATCACGGCGATCCCCAGACTGCAGGAGACGGCGAGGGCGAGGAACAGCACGGGAAACGTCGGGAGTGCGAGAGAAAACCGAAGGGGCGGGGCGCCCTAGTTCTCCGCCTCGGCCTCGCTCTCCCCCTCCGCGGCCGGGCGGCGGATGAAGTACTCGACGCGAGACGGCGAGAGCGTGACATCGCGGAGGTCGAGCCGCTGCGGCCAGCGCGGCGAGACCGGGACGAGCCCGCCCATCGAATCCCTCGCCACGCGCGCGATGTCGAACCAGTCGACGACGGCGCGGAAGGCGTCGGTCGCCTCGGCCGCGTCGTAGGTCGGGCCCTCCAGCGGGACCCGGAAGCGGGCCTGGACGCGGGCGGGGCTGAACCGGACGCCGGCCACCTCGGGCGGCAGGTTCTCCACGACGACCTCCAGCGCCCGCTCGCCCTCGGTGTACTCGCCCACGTCGAGTTGGACCGTCGTCTGGCGGACCGACGGCGAGAGCAGCCCGCCGAACGTGTCTGCCAGCGCCACCGTCCGGACGAGATCGCCGTCGACCCCCTCAGCTACGAACATATCCGTCGGCCAGTCTTGGAGCTCGCCGAGGAGCGACTGGGCGCCGGTGACCGTCACGGAGTCCGGCCGGAGGCGGGGCGGGCGGAGCAGGTCGAACGGCGGCTCGGTCTCGATCCGCTGGCGGAGCCGGATGGGGAGCCGGCGCTGCGTCTGCGTGTCGAGCGCCAGTTCGACGATGAGCGGCTGGACGCTCTGGATCTGGACCCCCGACGGCAGGCCGGACTCCTGGAGTGCCGCGCTTAGGTCGATCGTCCCCGTCTCCGCGTCGACACGAATCGTCGGCGCGTTGCGCATGAGCGAGAGCAGCGTCCAGCCCTCGCCCTGGAGCGTGACCGTCGCCGCTGCTGGCGGCGGCGCGCTGAGGGCCTGGCCCGACGGCGTCCGCACGATCTCGACCGGCAGCCGCATCGTGAGCGGGTACGTCTCCCGCATGCTGAAGCTGAACCACATGACGACCGCGACGACCGTCGAGAGCAGCAGCGCCAGCCCGCGGCGGCCGGGCGGCTCCTCGTCCGTGGCCGGCGACGACGACGGGAGCAGCGCCCGAAGTCGATCCCGGATGGCCAGCCGCGACGGCGGGGGCCCGGCGCTCATCGGCCGGCAGCCTCAGCGTCGAGCGTCCGGAGGAAGGCAACCAGCTCGTCCTTCGGCGCCTTCGAGACGTCGCGACCGCTGAGCCGCTCGTCGTCGCGGTCGCGCACGCGCTGGCGGAGTTCGCGGACGGTCAGGTCATCATAATCATCGACTGCCTCCGACGCCTCATCC
>CAYPVZ010000758.1:0-1745 GCA_964414235.1 uncultured Rhodothermales bacterium
TGGCCGTCGTCACGACGGCGCGGAGCCGCTCGTCGGCGCCCGCCAGGACGGCCTCGCGGCGCCCGAGCCCGTGGCCCTCGAACTTGCGGATGGCCCCGACCATCACGAGCCCATTGAGGACGGCGATCCCGAACAGGGCGATGAACCCGACCCCCGCCGAGATCGAAAACGGGAGCCCGAGTGCGTAGAGCATCGCGACCCCGCCCACGATCGACATCGGGACGCAGAGGGCGATGATGGCCGCGAGCCGGACCGACCCGAACGTCTGGAACAGCAGGACGACGATGAGTGCGAGCGCGATAGGGACCACGAGCGCCAGCCGCGAGGTCGCCGCCTCCAGGTTCTCGAACTGGCCGCCGTAGGCGATCCGGAAGCCCGGTGGGAGCGCCACCTCGGCCGCGATCCGGGCCCGAACATCCTCGACGAACGAGGCCAGGTCGCGGCCGGTCACGTTCGACTGGACCGAGACGAATCGGCTGCCCTCCTCCCGCGAGACGGACACCGGCCCGGACTCGACGGCGACCGACGCCAGCGCCGAGAGCGGGACGCGCGCGCCGGTCGGCGTGACGACCGGGAGCGCCTCGACGGCAGCCGGGCTGCTCCGCGCGTCCTCCTGGAAGCGGACGACGAGGTCGAACCGCCGCTCGCCCTCGTACACCTCGCCCGCGACGGCGCCGCCGACGGCCGTCTCGACGATCCGATTCAGCGCCTGGACGGTGAGCCCGTAGCGCGCGAGCGCGGCCCGGTCGGGCCGGACGACGAGCTGGGGCGAGCCCTCGGTCTGGTCGCGCGAGACCGACGTCGCGCCGGGCGTCTCGCGGACAATGACCTCGATCTGCTCGGCGAGCGGCGTGAGGTCGTCGTAGCTCTCGCCGAACACCTTGACGACGACGTCGCCCCGCGCGCCCGCGATGAGCTCGTTCGTCCGCATCTCGATGGGCTGGTAGAACTGGACGCCCGCCGGGACGTCCTCGACCGCCTCCTGCATGGCGGCCACCAGCTCGGCCTTTGTGCGTACCTCGCCCTCTACCGCGGGCCACTCGTCGCGGGGCCGGAGGATGACGTAGGCGTCGGTGATCTCGACGCCCATCGGGTCGGTCGAGATCTCGGCCCGGCCCGTGTGGCCGACGACGGTCTCGACCTCGGGGAAGGCCACGAGCCGTTTTTCCACGTCGCCTGCGATCTCGACGGACTCCGAGAGCGAGACGCTCGGGAGCCGGATGATCTGCACGGCCACGTCCCCCTCGTCCAGGCGCGGCACGAACTCGGCCCCGAGCCCGCCGAACCCGACGACCGCCAGCGCGAAGAGGGTCGACGCGATGCCCACGACCCACGGACGGGCGCCGAGCGCGCGGGCGAGCAGCGGCCGGTACGCCCGACGGAGTCCCTCGACGAGGGGCGAGTGCCTGACCGGCGTCGATGGGTCGAACACCAGCGAGCACAGGACCGGTACGTAGGTGATCGAGAGGATCACGGCGCCGAGGAGCGCGAACGAGACCGTGAGCGCCATCGGCGCGAACAGCTTGCCCTCGATGCCCCGCAGAAACAGGATGGGAAGGTAGACGACGAGAATGATGACCTCGCCGAACTGGGCCACCTTCCGGACCTCCAGCGTCCCCTCGTAGACCAACTCGCGGAATGCCTCTTTGGACAGCCTACCGCCGCGCTCCTGGGCCACGCCAATCCGCCGCAGGACGTTCTCGACGATGATGAGCGAGCCGTCGACGACGAGCCCGAAGTCGATG
>CAYPVZ010000759.1:0-1743 GCA_964414235.1 uncultured Rhodothermales bacterium
GACGCTGACGGACGCTCGTTGGCTCAGCCCGGCCGTTCCCCAAACAGTCTCTCAAGACTCGTACCCATGCCCCTCCGCTCCATCGCCGCCGTCAAGACCGCACGGTACGCCGTGCTCGGGCCGGAGGACGGCCCCGTGCGCGAGGTGTGGATGGCGTGCCACGGCTACGGCCAGCTGGCGCCGTACTTCGCCCGGCACTTCCGAGCCATCGAGCAGCCGGGCCGCCTCGTCGTGGTCCCCGAAGCCCTGAGCCGGTTCTACGTGGGCGACGTGGCCGCGCCCGACCGCCGCGTCGGGGCCAGCTGGATGACGCGCGAGGACCGGGAGGCCGACATCGCCGACACCGTCCGCTACCTCGACGACGTCTTCGTCGCCGCCTGCGCCCGTGCCAACACGGACCCGGAGCGCGTGCCACTGGTGGGCTTCGGCTTCAGCCAGGGCACCGCCACCATCACGCGCTGGCTGGCGCTCAGCCCGCTCATGGCGCGCCGCCAGCCGCGCGCCTCCCGACTCCTGCTCTGGGGCGGCGGCCTCCCCCACGACCTCGACCTCGGCCACCACGCCGGCTGGCTGGCCGACGCCAGCCTCACTCTCGTCGCGGGCGACCGCGACTCCTTCGCCACACCCGCCCGCGTGCTGGAGCAGGAAGCGCGGCTCCGCGCGGCCGGCGTCCCATTCGAGAGCGTCTCGTTCGCGGGCGAGCACCGCCTCCACGAGCGGACGCTCCGCGACCTCGCCCACCCGCTGGCGTGACCGTCGGCCGCTTCGCCCCGAGCCCGACGGGCGACCTCCACGTGGGCAGCGCGCTCGCCGCGCTGGCGGCGTGGGCCAGCGCCCGGAGCGCGGGCGGCCGCTTCGTCTACCGCGTCGAAGACCTCGACGGGCCGCGCGCCGTCCCCGGCTCGTCCGAGCGCCAGATCGAGGACGCCCGCTGGCTCGGCCTCGACTGGGACGAGGGACCCGACGTCGGCGGGCCGCACGGGCCGTACCGCCAGTCCGAGCGCGACGCCCTGTACGAAGCCGCGCTGCAGCGGCTGGCAAAGGCCGGCCACCTCTTCCCCTGCCGCGTCTCGCGAAAAGACCTCCTGGAGCTGGCGAGCGCCCCGCACGGCGCGGACGGCCTGCCGCCCTACCCCGTCGCCCTCCGCCCGCGTGACCTCGCGCCCGACTGGTTCGACCGCGGGCCGCGCGACGCTGCCCTCCGCTTCGCCGTCGAGGCGGGCGCCGTCGCCTTCGAGGACCGCGTCGTCGGGCGCGTCGTCGAGGACGTCCGCCAGTCCGTCGGCGACGTCGTCCTCAAGCGCCGCGACGGCGTCTACGCCTACCAGCTGGCCGTCGTCGTGGACGACCTCGCGATGGGCGTCACCGAGGTCGTCCGCGGCATGGATCTGCTGGACTCGACGGCCCGGCAGATCCGGCTGATCGAGGCGCTCGGCGGCACCGTGCCGACCTACGCGCACGTCCCGCTCCTCGTCAACGCGCGCGGCGAGAAGCTCTCCAAGCGCGACGGCGCGCTCACCGTCCGCTCGCTCCGCGAGGCCGGCGTGTCGTCGGAGGCGCTCGTCGGCTGGCTGGCGGCGGCGCTCGGGCAGGGCGAGGGCGCCCGGACGGCCACCGAGGTCGCCCGAGCGTTCGACATGGGCCGCGTCCGCCCCGAGCCCGTCCGCGTCCCGGACGATCTCGCGGACGCGCTGCGCGGCTAGAACGGGACGGCCGCCTGGATGCGGTAGTACAGATCCAGGT
>CAYPVZ010000760.1:0-1738 GCA_964414235.1 uncultured Rhodothermales bacterium
GGGTCCCAACCTGATGCTCAAATCATCAATGATCTCGTCCACCTGCTCAAGCTCGTCGGCTTCCGCAACCGGCTGTCGGTGTTCGTCAACTGGCTCTACAACTACGTGACGTACGACCGCGGCCCGCGCATCATCCTGGCGGCCGACCGCGGCGAGCGCGTCCGGCGGCCGGTGCTGGCGACGGCGCCGACCGAGGACGTGCCGACCGGCGGCGCGCACGACGCCCGACTGGCGGAGCCGGCCGGCGCGCGGCCGTAGCTTCCGGAAGGGAGACCCATGCTCATGACCGTCCACGACTCGCCCGACCTCGCCGCCGTCCGCGACGCCCTCATCGTCGCCGAGCGCGTCGTGATCTCGACCCACCTCCGGCCCGACGGGGACGCCATCGGGACCGAGGTCGCCATCGCGCGCGCGCTGCTCGCCCTCGGCAAGACCGTCACGGTCCTCAACGCCGACCGGCCGCCGCGCAACCTGGACTGGCTGGCTGAGGAGCAGCCCGACGGGCTCCTCCAGACCTACGAGTCGGGCGACCTCGCCCAGGCCGAGGCCGTCGCCCACGCCGACGTGCTCCTCGTCGTCGACACGAACGCCGGGCACCGGCTCGGCGACGTCGAGCGCCTCTTCCGCCAGTCGGGCAAGCGGATCCTCCTGCTCGACCACCACCCGAACCCCGAGGACTGGTTCACCGAGACGTGCGTCCGGACGGACGCCGCCGCCGCCGCCGAGATCGCCTACGACCTCATCGCCGGCATCGAGCCCGCCCTCATCGACCGCGCCATCGCGACGGCCATCTACGTCGGCATCATGACCGACACCGGCTCGTTCCGCTACGGCGCGACGACGCCGCGCACGCACGCCATCGTCGCCGACGTCCTCGCGCGCGGCGACCTCCGGCCCGAGCCGATCCACGTCGCGCTCTTCGACGGCCGCAGCCGCGAGGGCCTCGCCCTGCTCAGCGCCTCGCTGGCGACCATCTCGACGCACTACGAGGGCCGGCTGGCGACCATGTTCGTCACGCAGGACATGATCCGCTCGAGCGGCGCCTTCTTCGACGAGACCGAGGGCCTCATCAACTACGCCCTCTCGCTCGACGGCGTCCTCGCGGCCGTCATCTTCCTGGAGCTGTCGTCCGGCGTCAAGCTCTCGTTCCGCTCCAAGGGCGACTGCCCGATCAACGGCTGGGCCGGCCAGTTCGGCGGCGGCGGCCACGCCAACGCCTCCGGCGCTTTTGTCAAGGACGGCCAGCTGGCGCGCGTCATCAAGGACGTCGTCGACAAGGCGCCGCCCCACGTCGCCGTCGACCCCCACGTGCTCGCCGAGCAGGACGATCACGAGCTCTCGGCGGCCGACCTCGCGCTCCTCGCCCAGTTCAAGGGATCCCTCCGGTAGGAGGGAGGCCTCCTGCGGTGCCGCGCGAGGCGATGGGTCCGGTCACTTCATCCGGTCCGTTCGCTCGTCTCATCCATCACTCGACATGACCGACTTCGCTTCCGGCGACCTGCTTTCGACTCCCGCCGACCTCGTCGCCCTGCCCGTCGCCGCCGACGTCCCCGCCGAGTGGAGCGGCCTGGGCGCCGCCGTCGCGACGGCCCTCGCCGACGCGAGGAAGAGCCGCGCCCCGGCCGTCGTGGTCCGCGAGGACAGGACGCGGCTGGCCGTCGTCGCCGTGAGCGAGCAGCCGGGCGCCGAGCGCTGGCGGTGGGCGGCGGCGAGCGTCGCCAGCGCGGCGAGCGCCGTC
>CAYPVZ010000761.1:0-1734 GCA_964414235.1 uncultured Rhodothermales bacterium
GAAGCCGTGCTTCGGGTAGTCGCCGAAGTCGCGGGGCGCGCCGTACTCGACCGTCCCCGGGAACGGGTCTCGGATGACCCACGACTCGTCCGCGTCGTGCAGCGGGAAGCCGTCGATGGTGTGCTGCGTGAGGGTGTTGCTGCTCTGTCCGTACGCCACCCCCGCCTGGGCGTTGATCCCTAAGCGGCTGTCGAAGGCCACGCTCAGCCCGTCGAACGAGAGCAGGTGCTGGCTCGGGCTCCCCGTGGCGAGCTGGATGGGCGGGTTGAGGCGCGTCCACGACGCGCTGACGGAGATCCGGCTCACGTCGAGGTGCAGGAGCGCGCCTCGGGTTCGGTCGTCGCTGCTCAGCGTGACGAACACGCGCCCCCCTCGCTCGGGCACCCAGGCGCACTGCCGCGTCGTCCACGTGTCCACCTCGTTGCCCTCTCCCGAGACATCGTACCGGGTCGGACCTGCGAGGAGCGTCCCGCTTCGGTCGAAGAGGGCGTACTGCGCGCCGCCGAGCCCGACGAACACGTAGGTGCCGCCGGGCTCGATGCAGGCGCACGTCGCCGTCAAGCGGGGCTCCGTGAACAGCGACCAGCCGGACCCCCGGTTCGCCCAGATCTTGAAGACGCTCTGGGACTCCTGGGTGACCGCCACCGACAGGCCGTCCACGTCCAGGTCGAGGTCGTGCACGATGCCGTTGTTCAGGTCGGTCACGCGGACGAAGTCCATCCGGCGCGGCCCCTCCCAGTTCTGGAGCTCCGGGGGCGGGTGATCCGGCTCGACAGGCTCGGGCATGTCGCAGGCGGCCAGAGCGAGGACGGTGCCCAGGACCGCCCAGGAGGAGAGAAGACGCAGAGCCATGGGACGGCAGGGGAGGGTGAGCATCCTACCCCTGTGGCCTCCGAGCGGCTTCCCCTTTGCAGGGGAGGGCGGTCCGGCCGGCCTCGGCGTCCTGTCGAGCGCCGTGCTCGGCCCGCCCATCGCGGCCTCCAGCGGTTCGACGGGCAGTCCCGGCTGTTCAAACAGGTCCCCCGGCTGTTCAAACGGGTCCCCCGGCTGTTCAAACGGGTCCCCCGGCTGTTCAAACGGGTTCCCCGGCTGTTCAAAGGGTCTCCCCGGCTGTTCAAAGGGTCTCCCCGGCTGTTCAAGCGGGTCCCCAGGCTGTTCAAGCGGGCTCCCCGGCTGTTCAGCGGGCGTCCCCGGCGGTTCAACGGGCGTCCCCGGCGGTTCAGGCGCCTGTCCCGGGAGTGCAGCGGGGGGTACCGGCACGTCGGTCGGGCGAGCGGGCGGAGCGAGGGCGCTCGCGTCGGGGGCGGAAAAAAAAAGGCCGGGGCTCCGAAGAACCCCGGCCGCAGACGGACGGATCGGGCGGGCTACGCGTCGATGACGTCGGCGCCGTTCTGGACGATCTCGCTCTCGGCGAAGAAGTAGCGGCCCTCCTTGACGCCGTTCTCGGCGGAGTCGGAGCCGTGGACGGCGTTCTCGCCCATCGACGTGGCGAACTGCTGGCGGATGGTGCCCTCGGCGGCCTGCGCCGGGTTCGTCGCGCCGATCACCTCGCGCCACGTGGCGACGGCGTCGTCGCGCTCCAGCACGAGCGGGATGCAGGGGCCGGACGCCATGAACTCGGTGAGCTCGCCGAAGAACGGGCGCTCGGCGTGGACGGCGTAGAAGCCCTCGGCCTGGGCCTTGGTCAGCGTGACGAGCTTCATCGCGCGGACGGCGAAGCCCTCCTGGATGATG
>CAYPVZ010000762.1:0-1732 GCA_964414235.1 uncultured Rhodothermales bacterium
GACCGCGAGAGCCCGTCCGACGACCGCGAGAGCGGACGCTATACCTCGCAGCATCGGGTATCGGACCCCGACGCTCCAATCCTGAGCGGTCGCGCCCCCGCCCGCTGGCGACGCCCGCCGCCAGCGGCGCAGACGGGTCCCCGGCACCTTCACGCAGCCCACGGGTAGCTTGGATCCCGTCCGCCCGGCCCCGATGTCCCGACCGCTCCTCGTCACCTCCGCGCTCCCGTACGCCAACGGGCCGCTCCACCTCGGCCACCTCGCCGGGGCCTACCTCCCCGCCGACCTCTTCGTCCGCTACCAGCGCCTCGCCGGCCGCGACGTCGTCTGGGTCTGCGGCTCCGACGAGCACGGCGCCGCCATCGAGATCCGCGCCCGCCAGGAGGGCACCACCCCCCAGGCCATCGTCGACCGCTACCACGCCGAGCTGAAGGGCGCCTTCGAGGGCTTCGGCATCGCCTTCGACATCTACGCCCGGACCACCTCGCCCACGCACCGCCAGACGGCCCAGGACCTCTTCCTCGCCATCGAAAAAGGCGGCGGCTTCGTCCGCAAGACCACCACCCAGCTCTACGACCCCGAGGCCGGCCTCTTCCTCGCCGACCGCTTCGTCAAGGGGACGTGCCCCGTCTGCGGCTACGGCGAAGCCTACGGCGACCAGTGCGAGAACTGCGGCTCCTCGCTCTCGCCCGACGACCTCATCGAGCCCACCAGCACGATCTCCGGCGCCACCCCCGAGAAGCGCGAGACGACCCACTGGTACCTCCCCCTCGGCGACCGCCAGCCGGCCCTCGAAGCCTGGATCGACACCAAGACCGACTGGAAGCCCAACGTCCTCGGCCAGGTCCGCAGCTGGCTCCAGGCCGGCCTCGCCGACCGCGCCATGACCCGCGACCTCGACTGGGGCGTCCCCGTCCCGGATGGCGTCGACGGCGAGACCGACGGCAAGGTGCTCTACGTCTGGTTCGACGCGCCCATCGGCTACCTCTCCGCCACGAAAGAGTGGGCCGAGGGCACCGGCGACGCCGAGCGCTGGCGGCGCTACTGGCAGGTCCACGAGGACGGCACCACGCCCGAGCTGGTCCACTTCATCGGCAAGGACAACATCGTCTTCCACTGCCTCACCTTCCCGGCCGTGCTCATGGCCGCGAACGCCTCGCAGCCGGCGCTGCCGCAGTTCGTGCTGCCCGAGAACGTCCCGGCCAACGAGTTCCTCAACCTCGAAGGCCGCAAGCTCTCCACCAGCCGCGGCTGGGCCGTCTGGGCCGACGAGGCGCTCCAGGACGTCGACGCCGACCTCCTCCGCTACGCCCTCGCCGTCGGCCTTCCCGAGACCAAGGACGCCGACTTCACCTGGGCCGACTTCCAGAACCGCGTCAACGGCGAGCTGGCGGACGTGCTCGGCAACTTCGCCAACCGCGCCCTGACGTTCGCCGCCCGGTTCACCGACGGACAGGTGCCCCCGCTCGTCGAGCCCTCCGACGCCGACCACCAGATGCTCGCCGCGCTCGCCGAGGCGCCCGCGGAGATCGGCGCCGCCTACCGCGAGTACCGGATCCGAGACGCCGTCGCGAAGACGATCCAGGTCGCCCGCCTCGGCAACCAGTACCTCCAGGAGACCGAGCCCTGGAAGACCCGCAAGACCGACGAGCGGGCCATGCGAAACTCGGTCCACGTCGCCCTCCAGGTCACCGCCGGCCTCTCGATCCTGCTGGTGCCCGTCGTCCCCGGC
>CAYPVZ010000763.1:0-1725 GCA_964414235.1 uncultured Rhodothermales bacterium
GAAAGCGAGAGACGGCTAACACCGTCCGGGGGTTCAAATCCCTCCGCCACCGCGGAGATGTGGAGTCGATTCACCGGCTGAATGCGGGTACGCGATGACGATCGTTCTGGTGCACGGCAATCCGGAGAATGACGTGATCTGGGGGCCGCTCGTGGACGCCCTCGGACGCACGGATGTCGTGCGGTTGTCTCCGCCGGGCTTCGGCGCACCGTTGCCCGATGACTTCCCGGCCACCTATCTGGCCTATCGCGACTGGCTCGAAGGCGAGCTGGAGAAGATCCACCAGCCGATCGACCTCGTCGGCCACGACTGGGGCGGCGGCCATGTCGTCAACGTGATGATGCATCGACCTGAATTGGTGCGCACCTGGGCCACCGATGCGATCGGCCTTTTCGACTCCGACTATGTGTGGCATGACCTGGCCCAGATCTGGCAGACGCCAGACGACGGCGAGCAGTTGGTCGACGCGATGATGAACACCCCGGTCGAAGACTGGGTCGCCCAAATCGCCACGGTGGGAATGACCGCGGACATCGCGACCGCAGTCGCGCGTTCGCACGGCCCGGAAATGGGTCGGGCGATCTTGCTGCTGTACCGCTCGGCTCGTCGACTCAGCGACGAGGGTCGGGCGCTGGAGAAAGCGGCGGCGCGTCCGGGCCTTTCGTTGTTGTGCACGGCGGACACGTACGTCGGTTCAGAAGAGATGCGTCGCCGTGCGGCCCAACGGGCCGGGGCGCATACCGAGGTCCTTGAGGGACTGGGCCATTACTGGATGATTCAGGATCCCGCGCGCAGCGCTGCCGCGCTCACGAAATTTTGGGATTCTGTCGGCTAGAAGCTGGGCCCCTATTCCCCGGTGAAGTTCGGCGGCCGCTTCTCGAAGGTGGCCTTCAGTCCCTCTCCAAGGTCTTTGGACGGTAGGAAGGCCGAGTTCCACGCCGCGACGTAACGCAGGCTCTCGGAGACCCTGGCGATGCGCTGCTGATCGAGGACGTCCTTGATGCCGTTGACGACCAGAGGCGGGTTGGCGGCAATCTCGGCGGCGGTCTGATGCGCGGCGGCCAGCGACGCTTCGGCATCGTCGTACACCCCGTTTACCAGCCCGATCTTCTCGGCGCGCGCCGCGTCGACATCCTTGCCCGTCAAGGCCAACTCGCGCAGGTGACCGTCGGACAGGATCAGCGGAAGCCGCGCCAGGCTACCCACGTCGGCGACGATCGCGAGTTTGACCTCACGCACCGAGAACTTGGCGTCCGCGCTGGCGTACCTGATGTCGACGGCCGAGATCAGGTCGACACCGCCGCCGATGCACCAGCCGTGTACCGAGGCGATGGTGGGGGTGCGGCAGTCGGCGACGGCGTTGATGGCGCCCTGCATGCGCAGGATCGTCGCGTGGAAATCGGCGCGCGGACGAGCGGTGGCTCCGTCGGCGAGCACGCCCGACAACGTGCCGCCCATCGCGGCCAGGTCGAGTCCGTAGCTGAAGTTTCGCCCCGAGCCGGTGAGCACGATCGCCCGTACTTCGCGGTCGGCGTCGAGGGTGGCGAACACTTCGGGCAGCTCCGCCCAGAACGCGGGTCCCATCGCGTTGCCCTTACCCGGACCGATGAGAGTCACTTGCGCGACGTTGTCCTTGACGTCGACGGTGACGGATTCAAAACCAGCGTTCTTCTCGCCCATGGCCAGAAGGCTAATGACTCACGGCGGGGAGCCCGACACCACCTC
>CAYPVZ010000764.1:0-1722 GCA_964414235.1 uncultured Rhodothermales bacterium
CCTCGTCCAGTCCCTCGCCGACCGGCTGGCGGAGGCCTTCGCCGAGAAGCTCCACGCGCACGTCCGCCGCGAGGCCTGGGGCTTCGCCGCGGACGAGGACCTGTCGGCCGACGACCTGCTACGCGAACGCTACCGGGGCATCCGCCCGGCGCCCGGCTACCCCGCCCAGCCCGACCACACCGAGAAGGTCACCCTCTTCGAGATCCTCGACGCCGAGCACCACACCGGCGCCGGCCTCACAGACCACCTCGCCATGACGCCGCCCGCGTCCGTCTGCGGGATCTACTTCGCTCATCCCGAGGCCGACTACTTCAACGTCGGCCCGCTCGGGCGCGACCAGGTTGAGGACTACGCGGCGCGCAAGGGGATGGCGGTCGCGGAGGTCGAACGCTGGCTCGGGCCGTCGCTGGGGTACGACCCGGCGCCGGTTGCGGAGGCGGCGTAGTCCGAATGCCCCGGTCCGGGTGAGCGCCCGGACCAGGGACGGCAGTCGGCGGCCCCGTACGCTGCGGGTTTCCCTCCTCCCGCGTCCGTGCCCCTCACCGTCCTCGCCGCGCTGCTGCTCGCGGCCCCCGCCCTCGCCCAATCCGCCTCCGACACCCTCGACGCGCCGCCCCGGTTCATCGGACGGGCGAACGTGATCGTGGCGGGGCTGGGGGGCTCGCTCTTGCTGCCGGAGGCGGGCTTCGGCCGCGAGATCGGAGGGCGGCACGGAGGGGGGCGCGCGTTCTTCGGGGCTCAGGCCACGCCGCGACTGGCGTTCGGACTCGACGTCGCGTCGTACCGAGTGAGCGCCCATGAGGAGACCGCGACGCTGTCGTCCGGGCCCCAGGTCGAAGTCGAGACCTCGACCGACGTCGCGCGCATCGGCGTGTTCGGGCGGTACGGCCCGCGCGTCGGGCCCGTCCACGCCTACGGCGAGGCGCTCGTCGGGGTCACCGTCATCATGACCCAGACCGCTCTCGCCGGCCGGTCTGAGGCGGACGCCCCTGCCGAGACGCAGCGGACCGACGCGGCACCCTCAGCGGGGCTCGGGGCCGGTGCCGAGTACGAGTTCAGCGAGTTCCCCGTGGCCGTCCACGTCCGAGCGCAGTACATCCGGGGCGGGACTGCCCGCTTCCTGATCTTCGACCCCGAGGCCGGCGCGTTCACCGAGCGCACCTCGGGGACGTCGGCGGGCTCGCTGACGGTCGGGTTGACGTACAACTTCTTCCGCGCACGCCCTCTCGACCCATGACCCCGATCCGCCTCGCTGACAAATTCAGCCAGTTCGACGCGACGTGGACGCCCCAAGTCGCGGCCGAGCTCAACGGCCAGCAGGTCAAGCTGGCAAAGCTGGAGGGCAGCTTCGTCTGGCACGACCACGCCGACGAGGACGAGCTGTTCTGGGTCGTCTCCGGCCGCCTGCGGATCGAGTTCCGCCACGCCGAGCCTATCGAGCTGGGGCCGGGCGAGTTCGTCGTCGTCCCGCGCGGCGTCGAGCACCTCCCGGTCGCGCTCCCGACGGCCGAGGTCGTCCTGTTCGAGCCGGCCTCGACGAAACACACGGGGGACGTCGAGAGCGAGCGGACGGTCCACGACCTGCCGCGCCTCTGACCCGCCGCGCCGCGCCGCCGCCGGGCGTCCTCGGAACGGGGCGCGACGGGCTCCGGTAGGCTGGCGCCCCCTCCCCCGCTCGTCTGGCCCACGTGGTCTACGCCCTCTGCGGCCACGGCCGCGGCC
>CAYPVZ010000765.1:0-1722 GCA_964414235.1 uncultured Rhodothermales bacterium
AGGCCGTCTTCGACGGGCTCGGTGGCCTCGGCGTCCAGTTCCACCGCGCCACGCGGGCGACGTTCGACGCCGCGACGAGGGCGTCGACCTACTGGTCCTCCGCCGCGCCCGACGCCGTGACGACCGCGGCCGTCACCACGCTCGAAGGGCACCCGTTCTACGACGCGCTGTGGGTCGCCTGGCGCCGCCAGCGCACGCTGTCCTACATCCTCGAAGGATCGGAGCTGGCGGCCTACCGGGGGCACCTCGGCCAGATCCGCGCCGATCTCGCAGCGGTGCACACCGCCGCCGACCGCGAGTACATCTACGCCGTGTCGGTGCCGGTCGGCGTCCTCGTCGCGTTCTCGTCGCGTCCGTTCTCCGAGGACACGGTCGAGGTGATGGAGCGACTGGCGGACGCGTTCGCGTTCGCCGTCGGGCGCGCGACGGACCTCCGGGAAGCGGAGCTCCACGCCCGCGAGGCCGCCCTCGCCGCCTCCGTCGACCGCATCCGCGCCGAGATCGCCTCGATGCGGGCCGTCACGGACCTCGGCCGCGTGACGCCGCTCATGTGGGAGGAGCTGACCGGCCTCGGCGTCACCTTCGTCCGCTGCGGCGTGTTCATCGTGGACGAGGCGGCCGGCACCGTGGACGCCCTCCTCGCCACGCCCGACGGCGACCCGCTCGGGCTCCATACGGTGCCCGTCGAGGCTCACCCGCTCGTCGGCGAGATCATCGACCACTGGCGCCGCCAGCAGCCGCTGGCCAAGGAGTGGGACCGCGACCAGATGGCCGGCTGGGCCGACACGCTCCGCGAGCACGGGCTGAGGGGGTCGCTCGGCGCCCAGCCCGATGGCCTCGCCCTCCGGTTCGCCCCGTTCGCGCAGGGCATGCTCTACGTCGGCGCCGCCGAGCCGCTCTCGGACGCTGACGGCGCCGCGGTCCAGGCCCTCGCCGACGCCTTCGAGGTGGCCTACGCCCGCTACGACGACTTCCAGCGGCTCGACGCCCGCAAGCGCGAGGTCGAGGCGGCCCTCGCGGACCTCCGCTCGACGCAGCAGCGGCTCGTCCAGTCCGAGAAGCTCGCCAGCCTCGGCGCGCTGACGGCCGGCATCGCCCACGAGATCAAGAACCCGCTCAACTTCGTCAACAACTTCGCCGCGCTCTCGCGCGAGCTGGCGGCTGAGCTGGCGACGGAGATCGCGGCCGACCACCCGGACCTCGAGACCATCGCCGAGATCCTCGACGACCTCCGCCAGAACGCCGAGCGGATCGAGCAGCACGGCCGCCGCGCCGACGCCATCGTCCGGGGCATGATGCAGCACGCGCGCGGCGCCGAGGGGGAGCGGACGGCCGTCGAGCTCAACGCGATCGTCGACGAGCACGTGGGCCTGGCCTACCACGGCCGCCGCGCCCAGACGCCCGACTTCAACGTCACCCTCGTCCGCGACTACGCCGACGACGCGGGCACGGTCGAGGTCGTCACGCAGGAGATCGGGCGCGTTCTCATCAACCTGCTCAACAACGCGTTCGACGCCGTCACCGACCGGGCGCGCGCCGAGAGCCGCGCCTTCGAGCCGACCGTCCGGATCGGGACGCGGCGGACGGCGAATGGCGTCGAGGTCCGCGTCGCGGACAACGGGACGGGCATCCCGGCGGCCGTGCTCGCGCGCGTCTTCGAGCCGTTCTAGACGACCAAGCCGGCCGGCCAGGGCACCGGCCGTGGCCTCTCGATGAGCCACG
>CAYPVZ010000766.1:0-1720 GCA_964414235.1 uncultured Rhodothermales bacterium
ATCACGATGGGCGTCGGGACCATCCTCGACGCCAAGGAGATCATCCTCATCGCGACGGGCGAGCACAAGGCGCCGATCGTGCGCCAGGCCGTCGAGGAGGCGCCCAACGCGCATGTTTCGGCGACTTACCTCCAGCTGCACAACAACGCCTCGTTTTACGTCGACCGTGCGGCGGCCTCCGAGCTCACGCGCGAGAAGACGCCGTGGCTCGTCCGCCGTGTCGAGTGGACCGATGAGGCGGCCAAGCGGGCCGTCATCTGGCTCTCGAAGGAGACCGGCAAGGCCATCCTCCGGCTCGACGCGAGCGACTTTCACCGGCACCACCTCCACGACCTCGTCCACGCCGTCGGCTCGGTCGACGATCTCTGCCAGCGCGTCTTCGAGGATCTCCGCCAGCGGGTCATCTACCGCGACAAGCTGCCGAAGCGGCAGAAGGTGATCGTGTTCAGCCCGCACCCGGACGACGACGTCATCTCGATGGGCGGGATGCTCCACGCGCTTGTACGCAACGGCAACGACGTAACGGTCGCCTACATGACCAACGGGTCGGTGGCCGTGTTCGACCAGGACGTTCGGCGGCACCTCCAGTTCGTCGAGATGGCTCAGGACGTGCTGGCGAATGGCACGGCCGACGGCGTCCACGACAAGGTGACGGGCATTCTCAAGGACCTCGACCGGAAGAAGCCGGCCCAGGTCGACACGGAGGACGTCCAGAAGCTCAAGGCGATGATCCGTTACACCGAGGCTATCGCGGCCATCGAGGTGATGGGGCTCTCGTCCGAGAACGCGCGCTTCCTCGACATGCCCTTCTACAAGACAGGGCGGGTCAAAAAGGACCCGATCGCGGAGGCCGACGTGCAGATCGTGCTCGACCTGCTCAAGGAGACCGGCGCGACCCATCTGTTCGTGGCCGGCGACCTCTCCGACCCGCACGGGACTCACCGGATGTGCTACTCGGCAATCGACCAAGCCGTCCGCCGCTATGGCGACGAACTCCTGGATCAGACCGCCAGCGGCGATGGAGAGCCACCGAAGAAGCGGAAGGCGAGCAGCGACCCGCGCCCGCTCGTCTGGCTCTACCGCGGCGCCTGGCAGGAGTGGGAGATCGATCGTGCCGACGTCTTCCTTCCGCTCTCGAAGGCCGACCTTGAGCTCAAGATCGAGGCCATCTACAAGCACGAGAGCCAGAAGGATCGCGCCCTCTTCCCCGGCGCCTACGACGACCGGGAGTTCTGGGAGCGCGCCCGCGACCGCAACACCGAGACCGCACGAGCCCTCGACGCACTCGGCCTCCCCGAGTGCTACGCCGCCGAGGCATTCGTGACGGTGTACGAGATGCCATAAGGTCCCAAATCGGGCTTTGGGGCTCAGAATCGCCGAAAAGCCCTCGCCTTTACCTTGCGGTAACCCCGCGACCGGCATCATATTCCGCACAGGGAAGCACGGGGTCTCATCCGTCTCCCATCTCTGCCGCGCCTGCCCGCCGATGACTTTTGCCACCGCGTCCCGTACGCTCCTCCTCGCTGCCCTCGGCCTGCTGGCCGTGGTCCTCAGCGCGACCCCGGTCGTCGCCCAGACCACCGGTAAAATCGCCGGCCGGGTCGTCGATTCGGCCGGCCAGCCGATCATCGGCGCCTCCGTGCTCGTCGTCGAGTCGGGCCGGGGCGCCTCGACTGACATCGATGGGTACTACACCATCCTCAACGTCACCGCTGGAACC
>CAYPVZ010000767.1:0-1716 GCA_964414235.1 uncultured Rhodothermales bacterium
AGGACTGCCCTTCTATTGGGTGGCCGGTGCCCGGGCCTACCACCAGCATCATGTGGTTCACGTTCCACCACTCAACCATTTCACCTCGATCCTCGAGAATGCCGAGCGGTTCCGGCGCCGGCATGGACGTTGGTGCATGGAGTACTGGCTGAACCAAATGAGCGAAGACGGCTTTATCAGATGGGCGCCCGAACGCGCCGACATTCAGATTCTCAGACATCCGACGCGGGGCGAGATTGACGCCGCCCGCCAGCCCGAGCGTCAGGAGGAGCCCGAGGCCGGACACCCATAGCCACCGCCGCGCCGACTGCTGGGCCCGGGCCACGCTCCGCTGGCGGTGCGCGCGGACGCGCCGGGCCTCGGCCTGCATGGTCCGGATGGTCGTCCGGACGGAGTCCATCAACGCTTTCCCCTGGCCGGCTTGTGACGCCGCCAGGGACACCGTCGCCCCCGCCCGCCGTGCGCCGATGGTCTCGGCATGGTAGGCTCGGAGCGCGTCGAGGCGCTCGCGGAGCACAGGCATTCGCTCCACCTGGGTCGGGTTCCAGCTCACCAGCGTGGCGAGGCGCTCGACCAAGGGGCCGATCTGGCTCCGTGCCTCCGCATACGGCTCGAGGAACGACTCGTCGCTGGTGAGGAGGTAGCCGCGCTCGCCCGTTTCCAGGTCCTGCGCCGTCGAGAGCAGCGATTCGAGCGTCCGGTAGACCTCGGCCGGGCGGTCCGCCACGGCGAACTCGTAGGAGAGGGCACCGATGGCGCGCAGGCCGAGGACCAGGCTGGCGACGCCCGCCAGCGCGGCGAGGGTCAGGGCGAGGGCGACGAACCGGGGGTGGGAGGGGGAGAGCAACGGGGCCGTGGTGGGACGGGCACGAACGCGGCGCGCGCCGAGACGTTCGGCAGGCACGGCCATCGATTCGTCGGCGCTCCACGAAAGGGGGCGTGCGGCGGCGGGCGGTGTCGTACCTTAGAAGGAGTCCAGATAAGCCGCCAGTGACGCCCGACGTCGCGTTCGCCCTTCCCGTCTCTGCCTTCCCCGCCGGGAAGACGGTCCGGCTCTGCTTCATGGGCCTCGACGAGGCGACGGCGGCCCGGCTCCGCGAGCTCGGCGTGCGCGAGGGCTGCGACGCCTGCGTCGTGGCGACGGGCGACAAGTGCGTGCTCGGCCTCGGTGCCGCACGCGTGGCGCTCCGCCGCGAGATCGCGCAGGGCCTCTTCGCGACCGACGCGTCCGGGTCGTAGCATCGTGGCGGAGGCGACGCTCGACACGCTGGCGCCCGGCGCGACCGCGACGGTCACGGGCTACGCCGGCGACCTCCCGGCGCGACTGCTGGAGATGGGCCTCGTGCCCGGCACCGCCGTCGAGGTCGTCCGGCTGGCGCCGCTCGGGGATCCGATGGAGCTCAAGGTCCGCGGCTTCCTGCTCTCGGTGCGCAAGGAAGAGGCCGCCCACGTCGTCGTCGCGCCGTCCTAGTGGAGACCCTCGCCCCGCCCCGCGTCCGCACCGTCGCCCTCGCGGGAAACCCCAACGTCGGCAAGACGACGCTCTTCAACGCGCTGACGGGCTCGCACCAGAAGGTGGCGAACTACCCCGGCGTGACGGTGGAGAAGCGCACGGGGCTGGCCAAGCTGTCGCGCGGCGTGGAGGTGGATCTGGTCGACCTGCCGGGCGTCTACAGCCTGCAACCGCGCTCGGACGACGAGCAGGTGACGCACGAC
>CAYPVZ010000768.1:0-1715 GCA_964414235.1 uncultured Rhodothermales bacterium
GCAGCGTGACGCGCGCGCCGCGCTGGGCCGCAGCTTCCGCCAGCGCGAAGCCCATCACGCCCGTCGAGCCGTTCGAGAGGAAGCGGACGGGGTCGAGCGCCTCCCGCGTGGGCCCGGCGGTCACGAGCACGTGCTTGCCGTCGAGCGATGAGCGACGGTCATCGCCAGCGGGGAGCGGGTTCGTCAGCCAGCGGTCGATGTGCGCCACCAGCTCTTCCGGCTCCGGCAGGCGGCCGTCGCCGACGAGGCCGCTCGCGAGTTCGCCGTGGGCCGGCGCCACCACTTCGACGCCGTCGGCCTGGAGCTGGCGGACGTTGCGCTGCGTCGCCGGGTGGCCCCACATGTCGTGGTCCATGGCCGGCGCGACGAGGACGGGGCAGCGCGCCGAGAGCACGACGGCGGCCAGCATCGAGTCGCAGAAGCCGCCGGCCAGCGTGGCCAGCGTCTGCGCCGTGCATGGGGCCACGACGACGCCGTCGGCCCAGAGCCCGAGGTCAACGTGCTTCGTCCACGCCGCCTGCGCTTCGCCGGCGTCGGGGAAGAGCTCGGAGAGGACCTCGCGTCCCGCCAGCGTGGCGATGGTCAGCGGCGGGATGAACCGGGCCGCCGCGGTCGTCATCACTGGCTGAACCTCCGCGCCGGCCCTGACGAGGCGCCGCACGAGGTCGGCCGCCTTGTAGGCTGCGATGCTCCCCGTAATACCGAGGACGAACTTTTTGCCGGCGAGCGCCACAGGAGGCAGGTCCGAGAGGAGAGTACGGCGTCAGGCGCCGGGTCGTCCCCCGGATCGGCGGTTACGCCGCGTCGTCTTCCGTCGTAACCGGGTTCCGGAAGTAGAGACCGCCCTCCTGGATCTCGTCGACGGCGGCGCGGGTCGGCTTCGGCTGCCGCTCGTACTCGAGCGAAATCCGGAGCTGCTCGTCGTTCGAGCGCATCTCCTCGGCCGGGTCGAGCGAGAGGTCCTCGAAGTAGCTCAGGCGCTGGTCGAGTTCGGCCTTGGTCTTCGAGGCGAGCTGGCGGGCGCGCTTCGAGAGCACGGCGGTGGTTTCGTAGAGGTGGCCGGTCTCGGCGGCGAGCTTGGCCGTGTCGAGGGTCTGGATCGCCATGTCGGTCGGGGGGGTTCGGTCGCGCGGGAACGGGTCAGAGTACGGCGTCGCGCGCGCGCGGATCGGGAAAAATGGGGGAAGCGACGGGCCGATCAGGCCCCGGCTCCGCTCTCCCGGACCTCCAGGAAGCCACGGATCAGCGCCAGCGTCTCGGCGACCGCCCGCTCCAGGTCGTCGTTGACCACGACGGCGTCGAACTCGGTCTGGTAGCCCATCTCCATCTTGGCGCGCTCCAGCCGCGTCGCGACCTGCGCCTCGGTCTCGGTGCCGCGGCCGTGGAGGCGGTCCGCCAGCGCGGCGAGGCTGGGCGGGGCGATGAACAGCGTGAACGCCGCGTCGCCGTAGAGCCGCTTCACGTTGAGCGCGCCCTTGACGTCGACGTCGAGCACGACGGCGCGGACGTCGGCGGCGAGCGCGGTCTCCTCGACGGCCTGCCGGAGCGTACCGTAGAACCGGCCCGGGTAGACCTCTTCGTGCTCCAGGAAGTCGCCCGCCGCCAGCCGCTGGCGGAACTCGTCCTCGGTGAGGAAGACGTAGTCGACCCCGTGGCGCTCGGCCGGGCGTGGGCCGCGCGTCGTGGCCGAGACCGAGAACCGGAGGCCGGGGACC
>CAYPVZ010000769.1:0-606 GCA_964414235.1 uncultured Rhodothermales bacterium
GACACCCTGGCTGCGCCGACGCTTCGCGGTCCGCCCGCGTCGCGGGCCCCTCCCTCAAGGGAGGAGGGCACTTCCGAACCGCCTCTCAGATCCGGGCGGCCACGTCGGCGCGGCCGACCGACCGGAAGACGCCCTGGAGCAGCGTGCGCGTCGCGCTGCGGGTGGCGTCGAAGGCGTCGAGCGCGGCGTCCTTGCCGAGCAGCGCCGCCTCCGTCTGGCGCTCCTCCAGGCCGACCTCGGCGAGCGCGTCCCGGAGGCGGTCGACGGCCGGCCCCAGCGCGGCGCGGACGTCGGCCTTGGCCAGCGCGGGGGCGAACGGGTTGGCCGAGGCCGGGAACGCCCTGCCGTCCTGGTCGAGCCACGCGAGGAGCTGCTCCGCCTCGGCGAGCAGGAGGTCGGGCCGGCGCGGCGTCTCGCCGTCGACGGGGAGCGTGCGGAAGAACGCGTCGCCGAACTGGGTGCGGATCGTGGCCTTGAACTGCGTCACAAGGCCGAGCGCGTCGGCGACGGCCTCGTCGCGGTCGTCGCGGGCGGCGGCGTCCTCGCCGGTCTCGCTGGCGAGCGCACCGGCCGCGTCGGCGAGCGCGTCGGCGGCGCGGGCGTAGC
>CAYPVZ010000769.1:616-1715 GCA_964414235.1 uncultured Rhodothermales bacterium
GCAAGCTGCGCCACGGCCACCGCGTCTACAAGCTGGCGCTGCTGGCGCGCGACCCGGAGGCCGCGGCGGCGGACGAGGGCGAGCACGAGGCGGACGGTCTCGGGCGTGAGGGCCTCGCCGTCCTGGAGATGGGGCGCGAGCGCGGCGTGGAGCGCCTCGGCGGCCTCGTCGGCGTGGGTGGCGAGGGCGTCGTCGGTGGAGCGGGCGTCGTCGAGGCGGTCCTGGACGGTGCGGAGCGTGGGCATGGCCGGTCGGGGCGGGTCCGCCCCAAGAGTAGGGCACGCGGCCTTCAAGCGCAACAGATCCGATACCGAATCCAGAGCACCCCGTCACACAGAGTCGGTGGCCTCGCCGTCGGCGTAGCCCGAGGGCGGCACCCCGTAGGCCTCGCGGAAGGCCCGGCTGAACTGCGACCGGCTTCCGAGCCCGACCGCGTCGGTCACCTCGGCGATGGGCGTCCCGGCCCGCAGGAGGTCCGCGGCGCGCGCGAGGCGGAGCCGGCGGAGCAGCGCGCCCGGCGTCTCGTCGGTGAGCGCCTTCAGCTTGCGCGTCAGCTGGCGCGGGCTCATGGCCACGGCGTCCGCCAGCGCGTCGACGCCGAAGAGCGGGTCGGCCAGGCGCGCCTCGGCCGACTGGCGGAGCTGGTCGAGGAAGGCGACCTCCTCGGACGGGAGATCCTCCGGCGTCGGGTCGAGGGCGGCCCGGCGGCCCCAGCGCTCGCGGAGCGCGAGTCGGCTGGCGATCAGGTTGCCCACGCGGGCCTCGACCTCGGCGGCGCGGAACGGCTTGGCGAGGTAGTCGTCGGCGCCGGCGCCCAGCCCGCCGAGGCGGCTCTCGGCGTCGGCCTTGGCCGTGAGGAGGACCACCGGGACGTGGCTCGTCCGGACGTCGGCCTTGAGCGCCCGGAGCAGGTCGACGCCGTCGACGCCCGGCATCATGACGTCCGAGAGCACGAGGTCGGGGACGAGGTCGATGGCGCGCGAGACGCCGCCCGCGCCGTCGGCGGCCTCCTCGACGCGGTAGCGGTCGCCGAGGATGGAGCGGAGGTAGGCCCGGAGGTCGGCGTTGTCCTCGACGACGAGGACGAGCGGGCGGTCGT
>CAYPVZ010000770.1:0-1241 GCA_964414235.1 uncultured Rhodothermales bacterium
GACGTCGACCGCTCCGGACCCGTCGCCAGAGCGGGTGCTGGAGCGGTCGCCGCCGATGAGGGTGACGTTCCAGGGCAGCATCTGCCCCGAGAACGGCGCGTTCAGAGCCGCGACCGCGAGGTCCGTCGCCTGGCCGGTGTAGGAGCGGCTCAGCGGGACGTAGGTGAGGTCGAGCTCAGGAAACGAGACCGGCAGATCCGGCTCGACCCAGAGGACGATCGGGCTGGCCTCCAGGACGCCCATCACCGCGTCGAAGTCCCACACGGCCACCGTCGCCGCCACGCCCGGCGTCGACTCTGTGACGTAGCCGCGTCGGCGAACGTCCTGCTCCTCGAACACCTCGTCCGAGCCCTCCTCTGGATCGGTGCCGGGCACGAACGTCACGAAGAAGTCGATCGAGTCGCCGATGGCGAGCTTCGCTGCCGTCGGGGCCTCCGGAGTGGCGGCGTCCCACAGACGCAGCTTGGACGCCGATGCTGGATCGGACGGGGCCGCGCCGTCGACGGCGTCGCAGCCCACGGCGACGACCGCCAGCGCGGCGAGGAGAAGAGAGGAGCGAGCCATCAGACGTGCCAGAGAAGCCGGAAGGAGCATACGGGTGATGGGCGTGTCCTCGACAGAGGCGAGGCGACAGAGGCGCGTATCCGCCTGTTTTCAGGGCCATAAAGCGAGGCACGGCGAGAGACCGAGGTTCTCGACGTCCCCAATCACCCCAGTTTGAGGCGATTTTGTTCCCGCCCGCCTCGATGTAGGCCGTGCCGGTGGCCTGTTGTCCGTGATTGTCCTACGCCGTTTCGGCCCCCTCCGTACCGTGTGCCGGCTCCTCTCCCCCCTCATGCGTCTCCGTCTCCTGCTCGGCGTCGTCGCCACGTTCGCTGGGACCGTGGCGGCTCAGACGCCGTCCTCGCTCGGCACGCTCGACCCGACCAAGGCCCTCACCCAGTACGCTGCCGCGTCGTGGTCGAACGAGGACGGCCTGCCCCAGAGCCGCGTCGAAGCCGTCGTCCAGTCGGCCGACGGGCACCTGTGGTTCGGCACACAGGAGGGACTGGTCCGCTTCGACGGCGTCACCTTCACGCCGGTCGGGCGCGGGGCCGGCGGGCTCCCGAGCGCCGACGTGCGCGCGCTGGCGGCCGACGCCGACGGCGGCGTCTGGGTCGGCACGCGCCGCGGCGGGCTCGCCCACGTCGACGCCGCGCTCCGCGTGCGGGTGTACGGCACCGCGGCCGGACTGCCGAGCC
>CAYPVZ010000770.1:1251-1712 GCA_964414235.1 uncultured Rhodothermales bacterium
GCCGTCGCCGCGCTCGCCGTCGAGCCCGACGGCACCGTCTGGGCCGGCACCTTCGACGGGCTCTGCCGCCTCCGGCCGGGGCGCACGCGCTTCGGCTGCCTCACCGGAGACGACGGCCTCCCGGACGCCTATGTCCGTGTCCTCCTGCGGGGTCGTGACGGCACGCTCTGGGTCGGCACGCGCGGCGGGCTGGCGCGCGTCGTCCGCGGGCGCGTCGAGTCGCTCGCCGGGCGCGGCGGCGCGGCGGCCGAGCCCATCGGTGCGCTGGCGGAGGACGGGCGGGGTGGCCTCTGGATTGGCCCGCTCAGCGGACACCCGCTCGGCTACCCCCGCGGCGCCGCCCCCGCCGCCCGACCGGAGGCCGCCGCGGCCGACGGCGTCGAGGTCGAGGCCCTCTGGGTCGACCCGGCCGGCGCCGTGTGGATCGGCACCGGCGGGCAGGGGCTCGTGCGCGCCCGGGG
>CAYPVZ010000771.1:0-1710 GCA_964414235.1 uncultured Rhodothermales bacterium
GCCAGCTCCGGGGGACGGTCGCCTCCGAGACGCCCAGCGCCTCGGCCGTCTCGACCGCCGAGAGGCCGCCGAAGAACCGGCACTCGACGACGCGAGCCGCCCGGTCGTCGGCCTCCGCCAGCTGGCGGAGCGCCTCGTCGAGCGCGAGGACGTCGTCGGCCTGGGTGTCGGAGAGCGGGATGGCGAGGGCCTCATCGAGCGGGAGGTCGGGCGTCTTTCCGCCGCGCTTCTGGGCGTTCCGGTGCTCGGCGTAGCTCACGAGGACCTGACGCATGGCCCGGCTGGCCGTCGCCAGCAGGTGCGCCCGGCTCTCGAAGTCGCGCTTGCCGACGAGCTTCTCGTAGGCCTCGTGGACGAGCGCTGTCGTGTTCATCGTCCAGTCGCCGTGCCAGCGGGCGCGCTGGGACCGCGCGAGGTCGCGGAGGTCGTGGTAGAGCCGGCCGTAGAGCGCGCTCGCGTCGGCCTCGCCGCGACGGACGGCCGCAAGCAAGACCTCAACCTGGGCGTCGTCGGGGACGGCGGACATGGTGGGACAGGCGAGTGCGCCAAGCTACGAGACGTGCGGGCACAATCGGACGGATCGATGACGGCTCCCGATCCGAAATCGGGTAGGGAAGGCGCGCCCTCCTCCCCCGCCATGGCCCGACTTACCCTCTCTCTTCTCCTTGCGCTCGCGCTCGCCGACGCGGCGGCCGCGCAGGGTCTTCTCCGCCGGGCCCGTGACGCGGCCCGCGCCGCCGCCGAGCGCCAGGTCGAAAACCGAACGGCCCAGCTCGCCGAACGCGCCGTCGACGCCGCCTTCGACGTGGGCGCGGGCGTCGTCCGGTGTGTGTTCACCGACCCCGAGTGCGTCACCGCCGCCGAGGAGGCGGGCGACGACGTGGTCCTGGTCGACGACGCCGGCCGGGCCGTCGACGACGAGGGCGAGGCGCTCGCCGAAGCGGATCCGGCCGATCTCGGGACGCAGATCGCCAGCGGCGAGCCGGTCGTGCTTCGCGGCATCCTGTTCGTCCCGAGTGGCGCGGGCGTCCTCCCCGAGTCGGCCCCAGCCGTCGACGCGCTCGTGGCTGCGCTCCAAGCCGACCCGTCGGTCCGCATCCGGATCGGGGCCTTCGCTGACGACGGAGCGGCCGGCGCGCTCGGCCAGCTCCGCGCCACGTCGCTCGCCGCCGTCCTCCACTCGGCCGGCGTCGAGGAGACCCGCCTTCTCGCCGTCGGCCTCGGGACGGCTCCCACGCCCGACCCGCCGGCCGACCGCCGGGTCGAGATCGTCCGGCTCTAACCCCTTGTCCTCCACCTCCATGCGACGCATCCTCTTCGCTTTCCTCCTCCTCCTTCCACTCGGCGCCCGCGCCCAGGAGCCCTTCGCCCTCCGCCTCGCCGACGACGCGCTCCGCGACCGGGCCGTCTCGGCGGCCGAGATCGTCCGCCACCTCCACGTACTGGCGCCCGGCGCCCGCGAGGTCCAGGAGGTCGTTCTCATGAGCGCGCTCGTCGCCGACGGTGAGGTCCTCGAGACCGGCCGGACGCGGCTGCTGGCGGCGCCCGTGGCGCGCGTCGGGCGCGGGACGACGCTCTCCCAGTCCGGCGTCCGCCTCGACCGGTCCTACCTCGAACGCCGGGCCTCGACGCCGGTCGACCTCGGTGTGCTCGCGCCGGCCAACCGGGTCGGCGGTCGGCAATTCCCCGGTGAGATGCACTTCCCTGGGG
>CAYPVZ010000772.1:0-1707 GCA_964414235.1 uncultured Rhodothermales bacterium
ACCTCGTGGCCGACTCCCGGGCCGCCTTCGGCGAGGCGCCGCCGCCGAGCTCGGGCGTCGCCCTCATGACCGATGCCGACAACACAGGCGGCCAGGCCACCGCCTACTTCGGCGACATCCGGCTGACGACGCGGTAGCGCCGGTCCTGCTGGCGACGTGCGCCGCAGCGGGACCAAACCGGCCGGATTCAACGCACGACGGCCCATGTGGTCGACGCATGCCTATGCTCCGTCATGATTTCGAGGACGTATGTCCCTGACGCGAGCATCGCTGCGTCGATCTGGGCCTCGTGCCAGCCTGAAGATTTCGCCTCCCCATCGATCACCAAGCGGATGCGCCGGCCGAGTAGGTCGTAGAGCGCGATGGTGACTCGCGCGGGGCGCCCAATGCGATACCGAACGGCTGTAACGCCATTCGACGGGTTCGGCGAAGGCTCGGTCACTTCGACATCGCCTCGCTCTGGACGAGATTCCGTCGCGACGATTGGGCCCACGCGAAACACGTAGGCCGCCCCCCTGCCTTCATCTTCGGCATTCGCACCAACCAGCACGGTCCCGCCACTCACACTCGTGCTCCCCCCGAAGGCATCGCCCACCTCCTGCCCGTCGCCGCGAATGACCCCGGCCTCCACCCATCCAGTGTCGAGCTTATCGAAGACGTACGCTGCGCCCGTTCCCCTGGTGCGACCCGGTGCCCCAATGACGGCCACCTCCCCTCTCATGGCCAGAGAGGCGCCGAAGCGATCCCCCGCGGATGCATCGGAGGCGGTGAGTTTGGCGGTCTGGCTCCAGTTTCCGTTGCTATCCCGGTCGAATACGTAAACGGCCCCGGCGTCCTCGCCCCTGCTGTCTTGATAGCTGGCGCCCAGCATCACAGTACCGTTCGAGATTGCGACCGAGAGGGGGCGATCACCCACCGCGCGATCGGTGGCGGTGAGCTTGGCCTCCTGGGTCCACTGCGTCCCCGTGCGCCGGAAGACATAGGCCGCGCCGCTGGCGTTGTCGTCGCCCGAGGCTGCAACCACGGCGAAGTTGCCTTCGATGTCGACAGTGAAACCGAATCGATCCTGTTCCGCGCCGTCGGCTGCCACCAGCTTGTCCTCATACACCCAGGATCCGCCGTCCAGACGGTAGATGTAGGCCGAGCCCGCCCCACCGTTCGCGTCCTGGTCTGCCCCGATCACAGCGCGGGTGCCATCGATCCGAATGTGAGACCCGAATCGGTCGCCAGTCTGGACGTCAGCCGCTCGGAGCCGCTGGTGCTCACTCCAGGTTCCGTCGCGGTTGTCCCGGAAGACGAGCACGATACCCGCCGAATCGTCGTCCTGGCGAGCCCCCACGAATGCCTCCGTGCCGGACACGGCAACGGGTGTGCCATATGGAGGATCGGGATGGTCCTCAAGGGTGGGCCCCTCCGGGTCCAAGCGGTCTTCGAGCAGCCACCTCTCCCCAGTCCACCTAAAGATGAACGCCGATCCATGGTCGATAGCGCGAGCATCATGCAGAGGAACCCCCACAATCGCGACATCACCATCGATGTTTACAGCGCTCCCTGTGGCGTCCCCGGGGTTGGTGACGTTCGGCGTGAGCCTCTGCTGGATCACCTGAGACCGTCCTGCCGGCGAAATCACCACGCAGGCAACGAGGACGGAGGGAAGCAGCAAGCTTTTCTTCATGACGACAACAAGGGATGAGTAGAGCACCAGGA
>CAYPVZ010000773.1:0-840 GCA_964414235.1 uncultured Rhodothermales bacterium
CCCACGAAGGGCGAGGCTTCACGATCTGCGAGGTCGATCCGGCGGCCGAGGATCTGCGGCTGTTCCTCTACGACACGGGCGGCGCGCCCTACGGCCAGTTCGACGCCATCGACGCGCGGCTGGCCGCGCTCCGCAGCGGGACCGGGGCGACGGTCGGGAGGCCCGGCGCCCGGCCCGTCCTCGTCCTGCCCGAGGCGCCCGCCCACGACTCTGCGGCCGCGCCCGTCGCCGCCCCGCCCGTCGCCGCCCCGCCCGGCGGGCCGGCGCCGGCCGACGCCGGGGCGCCGTCCGTGGCCGTCGTCGAGCGCGCGCTGCTCGACCTGGGTCTGTTCCGCACGACGCGCGTCCCGTTCGCCTTCGGCGAGGCGGCGCTGCTCCCGGCCGCCGAGTCCACGCTCGCCGCCGTCGCGGACGTGCTCCGGCGGTTTCCCGACCTCCGGATCGAGGTGGGGGGGCACACGGACAGCGTCGGCTCGGAGGCGTTCAACCTCGTGCTCTCGCAGCGCCGCGCCGAGGCCGTCCGGGCCTCCCTCGCCGCCTCCGGCGTCGCCGCCGATCGGCTGGAGGCCGTCGGCTATGGCGAGGGACGGCCGGTGGCGGACAACGCGACGCAGACCGGACGGGCCCTCAACCGTCGCGTCGAGTTCATCGTTCGGCGCTAGCGAGACACCCGGCCTCGGGCGCCCTCCCCGGAGGCCGCGGCCCCCTCCGAGGGGCCCTCAGGGGGCTCCCCAGCGCTCTTTAGACCCTACACAGGAGCTCTCGGACCCTACACAGGAGCTCTCGGACCCTACACAGGAGCTCTCGGACCCTACACAGAGGCGGGCGGGCGGCCGTTTG
>CAYPVZ010000773.1:940-1701 GCA_964414235.1 uncultured Rhodothermales bacterium
TCGCGGTGTAGGGTTCGAACGTCGCGGTGTAGGGTTCGAACGTCGCGGTGTAGGGTTCGAACGTCGCGGTGTAGGGGCTGAGCCGGTCCGTGGGGACGTCGAGGCGGGAGGGCTAGGGCTCCAGCGCCGCGGCCAGCTTGGCGACGAGGCCGTCGAAGGAGCCGTTCGACATGACGAGGGCCAGGTCGCCTTCCCCCAGCGCGTCGAGGAGGTCCGGGAGGAGCGCGTCGGCGGCCGCGTAGGCGTGGGCGGGCGTGCCCTGCTGGCGGACGGCCTCGGCGACGGCCTCGGCGTCGAGGAAGTCGGACGGGTCGTCGTTGTGGCGGAGCGGCGGCGTCGAGAGGAAGAGCGCGTCGGCGGTGGCGAGGGCGCGGGCGTAGGGCTCCTGGAAGGCCGCCCGGCGCGACGAGTTGGAGCGCGGCTCGAAGACGGCGACGACGCGCCGCCCCGGCCAGCGCTCGCGGACGCCGCGGATGGTGGCCTCGACGGCCGTCGGGTGGTGCGCGAAGTCGTCCACGACGAGGACGCCGCGCGCGTCGGCGGCGACCTCCTGGCGGCGCTGCATGCCGCCGAACGTCGCCAGCCCGGCGGCGACCTGTGCGGGCGTGGCGCCCGCGTCGAGCGCGACCGTGGCGACGGCGAGCGCGTTGAGCGCGTTGTAGCGGCCGCCCATCGGGAGGCGGACGTCGGCGACGGCCTCGCCATGCACCACGAGCGTGAACGTCTGCCCGCCGGCGACCGGCCGGAGGTCGCGCGCGGCG
>CAYPVZ010000774.1:0-1699 GCA_964414235.1 uncultured Rhodothermales bacterium
CGGGACGACGGTGCCGGCAGATAGACCTGCGGCGGGGACGGTGTAGCGGTAGACGCCCTCGTTCGCGCGGAACGATCCCGAGGCCTGCCAGCCGTTGTCGGTGAACGCGATCTCGGTGCCCCCGGCGATGGGCGCGAGCGCGACGAGGGCGAACTCGTCGGGGTCGTCGGCGCGGTAGCCGACGACGGCGACGTCACCGGCCTGCTGTGCGAGGGCGGGGAGCGCCGCCAGCGCGAGCAGGACGACGGCGAGGAGGCGGAGCAATGTCACGGGGCAGGCGGACGGCCGGTGGCGGGAGGGCCGGAGGGTACGAAGACGCCGGGGCCGTCGGCGTCGCGGTTCTCCCCAGTCGTCCGCAGGCGAGGTCGCGGGCGAGGGCGGCCGTGAGCGGCCAGCCGTCGGCGTCGCAGGCGTCGGCGAAGTCGAGGAGCGCGCGTAGGATCTCGGGCGTCATTGTGGGGCCTGTCGGCGGGCTGTACGACGACGTAGACCCGGCAGGCGCCCGGACGTAACTCCGGACCATCGGTGGGCGAGCGGTTTCACACTCCAGCGCGTGGCCGTTGGTCGAGTTGTCCCTCTACAACCGAGGGCGCCCCGCGCGAGGAGACAGCGTATCGACGGCAACGCGCGAGGCGCCCAATCCCGGTGTGGCGTCCGTGGGGCCACACCGAGATCTCAGCCCGCTGCCCCCACCGTTTCGAGGTCCGGGGGTCGATCTGAGATCACGACGAGCCCGGACTCACCGGGCAACGGCCGCGCCGAGGGGCACCGGTCGACTTTCACGAACGGCGAACACGTGTTCGCCCTAGCCACGGCCGAGGGGCCGACGCGCTATGCACTCCACACCACCCCGGGGCGAGGTCCGCCCCACCGACACGGTCGACTACGCTTCGTCCGTCCCGCTACTCCGTCTCCGCCGACAGGGCCGCGAGCCGATCCCGCCCGAGCGCTGCCTCCTCGGGCCCGACTGCCTCGTCTGCCGCTGGCGGCGGGCCGGCCTCCTCGACCTGCAGCCCGAGACCCGGGCCGCCTAGACATCGGGCGACGACGCCCACCCGCTGGCCCAGCCAGCGCCGCCGGGGCTCTCCCGGCACCTCCGCCAGAACTCGTCTGGCACCGCCCGCAGTCGCGGGCGACATCCACGAACGGCGACCGGCCTTCCGGTCAGAGTCGCCACACCCACGTCCATCAGGGACGATCACCATGAGCAACTACAATCTCCCAGGCTACGGCGACATGTGCCTCTGTGGCAGCTACGGCGCCTGCCGGTGCCAGCCCGAGCCCGATGTCGACGGCTACTACCAGCAGTCCTACCAGGCCGGCTACGAGGCCTGCCAGGCCGACGGCTACGACGAGCGCCCGATGACCGAGTGGATCTACCGCACGGGCTGCCGCTACATCTCCGAGGCGGGCCCCGACGGCCGCCCTAGGCTCGTCCACGTCATGACCGAGCTCCGGTTCGCAGAGTTCACGTGGCGCCGGTTCAACGCGACCGAAGGGGCCTACCGCCGGTGGTTCGAGCGCCAGTACGGGTTCGATCTCCAGTACTACCTCTACGGCTACGACGACGCCGGGGCCGGTCTACCGAGCGAGCTCGACGACCCGGACCGGAACCGGGCGTTCGCCGAGGCGCTCGACGCGCTGGAGCCCGAGCCGGACCTGTACGACGAGCCACTCGGGCCGTGGCCGGCACCGAGCC
>CAYPVZ010000775.1:0-1697 GCA_964414235.1 uncultured Rhodothermales bacterium
GCTTGGCCTTCGTGGCCTTGGCCCGGAACCGCGCGATGAACCGCTCGGCCTCGGCGATCTCCTTCTGCTGGTTGTCGTAGCGCGCCTGCCAGTGGATCCGGCGCTCCAGCCGCGCCTCCAGGTAGAAGGCGTAGTTGCCGGCGTACGTGTCGATCTGGCCGCGCACGAGGTCGGCCGTCGACGTCGTCATCCGGTCGAGGAAGTACCGGTCGTGGCTGACGAGGACGACGGCGCCGGGGTACGTCGTGAGGTACTGCTCCAGCCAGTCGATGGACTCGATGTCGAGGTGGTTCGTCGGCTCGTCGAGCAGCAGCACGTCGGGGGCGCCGAGGAGGAGCCGGGCGAGCGCGACGCGCATCCGCCAGCCGCCCGAGAACGTGCTCAGCGGCCGGCGCATCTCGTCGTCGGTGAAGCCGAGGCCGGAGAGGATGGCGGCGGCGCGCGACTCCGCCGTGTGGGCCTCGCGCGTCACGAGGCGGTCGTGGACCTTCGAGAAGCGCTCGACGAGGGCGAAGTAGGCCTCCGAGGTGTGGTCCGGGTGCGCCTCCATCTCGGCCGTGAGCGTCTCGGCCTCGGCCTCCAGCCGCTTCACGTCGTCGAAGGCGTGGAGCGCTTCTTCGAGCGGCGAGATGGACAGGTCCTCCTCCTGCGTGTCCTGCCGGAGGAAGCCGACCGACGCGCCGCCGCCCAGGACCACCTCGCCCTTGTCGACGCGCTGCTCGCCCGCGATGGCGCGCAGCAGCGTCGACTTGCCGGCGCCGTTGGGCCCGACGAGGCCGACGCGCTGGCCGCTGGTCACGGTCCAGCTCAGGCCGTCGAAGAGGACGCGGCCGCCGAAGGCGAGGTGGAGATCGCGGAGGACGAGCATGGGCCGGGGGGAACGCGCCCGAAGCTAGCCCGCCACCGCAGCCCGCCCGGCGAAGAACGAGGAAGGACGCCCGCCCTCCCCCGCCTCGGCGCCGAGGCGAAGGGACGCGGGCGTGCGATCCGGCGTCCTGGAGATGTCGACGGCCATTGCGGACCTGTCGACGGGCATTGCGGGCCTGTCGACGAGCATTCTGGTCCTGTCGATAGCCATTCCGATCCTGTCGACCGACATTCTGGCAGCGTATGGAGCCATTCCGGCCCTGTCGGAGGTCATTCCGACGCTGCCAGCGGACATTCTGGCAGCGTCAGGAGGTCTCTGGATTCAGAATCGCCTCGCCTCGGCGCCGAGGCGGAGGGGCTAGGTGTTCGAGCCGGCCTCCTCGTGGTAGTCCTGCTCCGTGTTGACGGCCCACGCCGCCGCCCGGTCGCGGCGGCCCTCGACCCACTGGTCGGCGACGAGCATGGCCGTGAGCATCGAGTGGTCCTGGTTGTTGTAGCGGTGCATCCCGTTGCGGCCCGCGACGGCCAGGTTCTCGACACCGTCGAGCCACTGGCGGACGACGTCGAAGCGGTCGTAGGTGCCGGTATAGGACGGGTAGGCTTTCGGCATGCGGACCACGACGCCGTCGAGCACGTCGTCGGCGACGGCGAGCCCCATCCCTTCGAGCTCGGAGACCGCCAGCCGCTGGAGGTCGGCGTCGTCGGAGGTCCAGAGGTCGTCGCCCTCGGAGACGAAGTACTCGACGCCGACCCAGACCGTGTCGGGGTCGGCCACGAGGTAGGGGCTCCAGTTGTTGAACACCTGCATCCGGCCGGCGACGACCCCGGGC
>CAYPVZ010000776.1:0-1694 GCA_964414235.1 uncultured Rhodothermales bacterium
GGCCAGGTGCCGGACCATCTCGGTCGCCCCGGCCTCGTTGTCGATCCGGACGGTACCCGGCACCGCCGACGCGCCGCCGATGCAGACGACCGGGAGTCCGTCCGGGACGTTCGCCGCCAGCACGTCCGGCGCGATGTCGGGCGCCATCACGACGAGCCCATCGACGCGCCCGACCAGCGACCGCAATGCGGCGACCAGCTCGGCCGGACCGTCGTGGACCGACGACAGCAGCGTGTGGTAGCCCCGCGCGCGAACGGCCCCCTCCACGCCCCGGATCAGCTCCGAGTAGAACTCGCCGTAGAGGTTCGGCAGGAGCACACCGACCATGTGGGTCGTGCTCGTGGTCAGGCTCCGGGCTGTCCCGTTGGGGACGTAGCGGAGCGCGTCGGCCGTCTGGAGGATCTTCGCGCGCGTCCGCTCGCCGACCGGCCCGCTCTGGTTGAGCACGCGGGACACAGTGGCGACCGAGACCCCGGCCTGCCGGGCGACATCGCGCATGGTGACGGCCATTCGGAAGCGCTCCCGATGGAAATGGAAAAGAAAGGCCTTTCGGCCCAGGCGTTCAGAAACCGGCGGTGTAACCGGTTACAGTCCCAACGTACAGCCGTCCCCTCCCACTGTCAAGCCCAGCCCGCCTGGACTGGGGAAAGTCCCCTGCCCCGCCGAGCCGATCGGAAGTCCGGTGAGGCGCCCCATCGCGACGGGCGACCGTCTGCAGGGCACTCGCCAGCGGAGTGAACCCGCCGTGAATGGCGACCATGCGGGCCGTCGGCGCGCTGCGTGGAGGGGCTGAGGTGGCAAGCGGCCGGCGGCATGCAGAGGTTGGCGCCATGTCCTCGCCGCCGCCCGCCCTCTCCACCGACGTCGCCGTCATCGGCGGCGGCGCGGCCGGACTGATGGCGGCGATCTTCGCCGGGCGAAGCGGGGCGCGCGTCGTCGTCGTCGAAAAGACGACGCGCGGCGGCAAGAAGATCGTGGTCTCGGGCGGCGGCCGGTGCAACGTGCTCCCGTCCGTCGCCGACGAGCGGCTGTTCGTGACCGACTCGTCGCCGCGGCTGCTCGCGCGCATCCTGGGCTCGTGGCCGCTCGCCGAGCAGCGGGCGTTCTTCGAGGGCGACCTCGGCCTCCCGCTCGCGCTCGAAGCGGAGACCGGCAAGCTGTTCCCCGCCTCGAACCGCGCCACCGACGTCCGCGACGCGCTCGTCGACGCGGCCCGCCAGGCGGGCGCGGCGTTCTGGTTCGAGGCCGACGTCGCGGCGGTCGAGCCGGCCGCCGGCCGCTGGCGGATCGACCTGCGCGACGGGCGACAGATCGACGCGCGGGCCGTCGTCGTGGCGACGGGCGGGCTCTCCGTGCCGAACACGGGCAGCGACGGGTTCGGCCTCCGGCTGGCGGAGGCGCTCGGGCACGGCGTCGCGCCGACGTACCCCGCGCTGGCGCCGCTCACGGCCGAGCCGGCGCCCCACGCCGACCTCGCGGGCGTCTCCGTCCCCGACGCGCACGTCCGGGTGCCACTGGCGAAGGGCGCGTTCGCGACTTCCGGCGGCTTCCTCTTCACGCACCGCGGCTACAGCGGCCCCGCCGTGCTCAACGTGTCGCACCTGACGGCGCTCGGGCGCGCGCGCGGCGAGGCCCCCTCCGTCCTCGTCCGCTGGACCGCCGACGACGCGGCGGCGTGGGAGGCTGCGCTGACC
>CAYPVZ010000777.1:0-1689 GCA_964414235.1 uncultured Rhodothermales bacterium
CCGTCCTTGACGTGCCACATTTTGAACCGGCCCGGGTACCGCTCGAAGAGCTCGACCGGGTCGTAGCCGGCCACGACGGCCCAGTACAGGTCGAGCTCCAGCGCCACGAGGTCCGGGTCGAGCCGCTCGACGAGGTCGAAGTAGACCGGTCGGTCGCTCCCGAACGTCTCGAACTCGAAGTCGTGGTTGTGGTAGGCCATCGTGAGGCCGGCCCGCTGGGCCCGCTCGCCCATCCGGTTGATCTCGTCGGCGAGGGCAAGGTAGCCGTCGCGGTCGGGCCGCTGGTCCGGCGCCAGCCACGGCACGACGACGTAGCGGTGGCCGACCGCCTGCGCCGAGTCGAGGACGGCGCCCAGGTCGCTCCGGAGCAGGTCGAGGCCGACGTGCGCTGAGGGCGCTGAGATCCCGAACGTGTCGAGCGCAGCCCGGAACGAAGACGGGGCGCGGTCGGCATAGCCCGCCGTCTCGACCTGGCGGTAGCCGTAGCGCGCGAGCACCTCCAGGACGCCGTTGACGTCGCCCGGGAAGAGATCGCGGACCGAGTAGAGCTGGATGCCGAGGTCGGCCGGAACGGCGGCGGCGCGGGCGGCGGCGAGCGCGCGGGACGCGCCCGGCCCGAGGACGGCGCCAACCGCCAGCGCGGCGCCCGACTGGCGGAGGAAGTGGCGACGGTTCATGGTGCGTTCAGGGGTCGGGGTTCAGAGTTCTGGGCTCACCTCTGAACCCCGAACTCCGAACGCTAAAACGGAAGCTCCCAGCCAGCGCGGTAGTGCCGGGTGAGAAGCGCGTCCGCGTCGGGGTGGTTGAGGATCTGGCCGTCGGGCGAGACACGGATCGGGTGGCCGGCGTTCATCGCGGCCACGCCGAGGAGCATGATCTCGTTGAGGTGGGCGGCGTACGAGAAGGGGCACGAGATGGCCTCCTCGCCCTTGATGGCGCGGATCCAGTTGGCCTCGTGCCCGCCGATGCCCCCCTCGATGCGCGGAAGCGATACGGGCACGGCCGCCGCCTCTCCCTCCAGGTCGATGCCCGGCGCGGCCGGCAGGAAGCGCGGGTTCGTCCCGTACGTCTCGTGGACGAGGATGCCCCGGTCGCCGACGAACAGGACGCCGCCGTTGGGGTCCAGCGTGAATCCGTCGGGCGCGGTCGCGGGCGTCGGCGGGAGCAGGCCGCCGTCGTACCACGTCATCGTGAGCTCCTGGCCCGCGTTCGCCTCGCCCGCCTCGGCGCCAAGGCCGTCGAAGTGGTACGTCGAGACAGTCGCCAGCGGGTACGTCGCGGGGTCCTCGCGGCCGCCGCCCCACGGCGTGTGGCGCGTCTCGACGCGACTCGGACGTGGGAGGTCGAGCGCCCAGACGGGAAAGTCGACGAGGTGCGCGCCCATGTCGCCCAGCGAGCCGACGCCGAAGCCGACCCAGCCGCGCCACCCGAACGGGTGGATGCCGGGCCGGTAGGGCTGCTCCTCGTTGGCGTTGAGGTAGAGGTCCCAGCGGAGGCCCTCGGGCACCGGCGCCGGCTCGGTCGCGGGGACGCCCTGCGGCCACCATCCGTTGGGCCGGTTCGTCCACGCCTGGACTTCGCGGATCGGCCCGAGCACGCCGGCCCGGACGACCTCGACCACGCGGCGGCCGTCGTCGCCCGAGTGGCCCTGGTTGCCCATCTGCGTCACGAGCCCGGTCGCCGCCGCCT
>CAYPVZ010000778.1:0-1687 GCA_964414235.1 uncultured Rhodothermales bacterium
GGCCGGGCGGTGGTCCGGGTGCTCGACGCGGCCCGCCCGTCGCTGGCGGAGGGCCGGCGCGTCGTGATCGCGCGCTGACGCCGCCTCTGCGTCGGCCGACGCGGGCCCGGGCGAGCCTCCGGGGCGGCCCTGGACGTTACGAATCTGCCCATCCGCGCCGCCAAAGCGGCCGTCGGCCTCGTCAAAGCGGCCGTCCGCGTCGTCAATGCGGCCATCTGCGCCATCAAAGCGGCTGTCGGTGCTGGCAAAGCGGCCGTCTGCTCCATCAATGAGGCCGTCGGCCTCGTCAAAGCGGCCCTCGGCCCCGCCAAAGCGGCCGTCGGGCGCGTCAACGAGACCGTCGGGCGCGTGCCGGGGGCCGGGGGCGCGCTAGCCGAAGGCGTCGACGAGGCGGCGGCAGGCGTCTTCGAGAACGGGGACGTCTTTGGCGTAGCAGAACCGGAGGGCGGCCTCGCCATCGGCCGGATCGACGAAGAAGGAGGTGCCGGGGACGCAGGCCACGCCGGCGTTCGCGATGAGCGTGTCCGTGGCGGCGTGCGCGTTCTCGAAGCCGGGCTGGCCGTAGCGCTCGCCGAGGCCGGCGAAGGCGTAGTAGGCGCCCTCCGGGGGGTGGGCGTCGAAGCCGCAGGCCCGGAGCGCGTCGATCATCATCGTCCGCTTGACGGCGTAGTCCTCGACCATGGCCTGGTAGTAGGCGTCGGGCATGGGGAGGGCCGCGGCGAGGCCGTGCTGGAGGGGCGCCGGGGCGCAGATGTAGACGAGGTCGTTGACGAGCCCCATCTTGGCGGCGACGGGCTCGGGGGCGATGGCGTAGCCCAGCCGCCAGCCCGTCATGTTGAAGGTCTTGGAGAAGCCCGAGAGCGTGACGGTGCGCTCGTAGGCACCGTCGAGGGAGGCCGGCGAGAGGTGCTCGCGGCCTTCGTAGACCATGTACTCGTAGATCTCGTCGGTGAGGATCCAGAGGTCGTGGCGCTCGGCGACGGCGTAGAGCGCGCGGAGCTCGTCGGCGCCCCAGACCTTGCCGGCCGGGTTCGAGGGCGTGCAGACGACGATGGCCGTCGTGCGGTCGGAGACGGCGGCGGCGAGGCGGTCGGCGTCGAAGGTCCAGCGCGGGCCCTCGCGGACGAGCGGGACCGGCACGGGGCGGATGCCGTGGAGCCGCAGCAGGCCCGCGTGGTAGCCGTAGAAGGGCTCGAAGAGGACCACCTCGTCGCCGGCCTCGCAGAGCGTGAGGACGGCGGCGACGAAGGCGCCGGTGGCGCCGGCCGAGACGACGACGGACTCGGGGCCTTCGAGGGGGATCCGGTTGAACGCGGCGGCCTTGTCCGCAATGGCCTCGCGGAGCGCGCGGATGCCGTTGTAGGCGGTATAGACCTGGGACCCGTGCTCGACGGCGTCGACCGTCGCGCGGACGATGGGGTCGGGGGTGGCGAGGTCGCAGATGCCCTGGCCGAGGTTGATGCCGCCCACCCGGTTGACGGCGAAGGTGACGGCCCGGATGTCGGACTGGCGGAGGGCGTCGGTGCGGGCGGCGAGGGGCTTCATATCGAGGAGGGGCGACCCTCGCAAGGTAGAGGCGTCGCCGGGCGCGGACGTCCGGGCGCGGCGGTGCGGGGCGGCTCGTGGGGCGCGGCGCCAGCCGGGCCGGGCCGCGCGCCGCGCGCTGCGGACCCGCCGGCCCGAGATG
>CAYPVZ010000779.1:0-1685 GCA_964414235.1 uncultured Rhodothermales bacterium
CGCGCGGCCTTCGAGGGGTCGCCGAGGAGCTGCTCGACCTCGGCCGGCCGGTAGTACGTCGGGTCGATGCGGACGACCGTGGCGCCGGTGGCCGTGTCGACGCCGACCTCGTCGGGGCCCTCGCCGCGCCACGCCAGCTCGACGCCGGCCGCGGCGAAGGCCAGCTCGCAGAAGCGCCGCACGGACGTCATGCGGCCGGTCGCGAGCACCCAGTCGTCGGGCGTGTCGTGCTGGAGGATGCGCCACATGCCCTCGGCGTAGTCGCGGGCGTGGCCCCAGTCGCGCTGCGCGTCGAGGTTGCCGAGGTAGACGGCGTCCTGGAGGCCGGCGGCGATGCGGGCGACGGCGCGCGTGATCTTGCGCGTGACGAAGGTCTCGCCGCGCCGCGGGCTCTCGTGGTTGAAGAGGATGCCGTTGGCCGCGAAGAGCCCGTAGGCCTCGCGGTAGTTCACCGTGATCCAGTAGGCGTAGAGCTTGGCGACGCCGTACGGCGAGCGCGGGTAGAAGGGCGTCGTCTCGGACTGGGGCACCTCCTGGACCTTGCCGTAGAGCTCGCTCGTGGAGGCCTGGTAGAACCGGGTCTCGTCGAGGCCGAGGATGCGGAGGGCTTCGAGGAGCCGGAGCGTGCCGATGGCGTCGGCGTTGGCGGTGTACTCGGGCGTCTCGAAGCTGACGGCGACGTGGCTCTGCGCGGCCAGGTTGTAGATCTCGTCCGGGCGGACCTCCTGGACGATGCGGATCAGGTTGGTCGAATCCGTGAGGTCGCCGTAGTGGAGGCGGAAGCGGACGTCGGCCTCGTGGGGGTCCTGGTAGAGGTGGTCGACGCGGTCGGTGTTGAAGGACGAGGCGCGGCGCTTGAGGCCGTGGACCTCGTAGCCCTTGTCGAGCAGGAGTTCGGCGAGATAGGAGCCATCCTGGCCGGTGACGCCCGTGATGAGCGCGCGGCGGCGGGGGCGACCCGTCGGGTCGGAGGACATCGGAGAGGAATCCATCGATCGAGGGAGAGTCAGCTGGCAGACTCGTGCCCGTAGGCGTAGAGCTCGCCGTAGCGGTAGGCGTACTTGTAGCGGTAGCCGTAGGCCTTCGAGACATCGAACCCGTTGAGGACGGTCCCGATAACGGGCGCGCCGACGCCATCGAGCGCGCGGAGGGCCGAGGCCACGTCGTGGTCCTTCGTCTGCCCCGCCCGGACGACGAGGAGGGCCGCATCGGCCTGGGCCGCGAGGAGGACGGCGTCGGTGGCGGCCAGGACCGGGGGCGTGTCCAGGACCACGACGTCGACCTGGTCGGAAGCCGCGGCGAGGAACTCCCGCATCCGCTGGGAGCCGAGAAGCTCGGAGGGGTTGGGCACGTGAGCGCCAGCGGGAAGCACGAGGAGGTCCTCGGCCACCTCCGTCGCCAGGGCCCCGTCGAACGCGCGGCCCTCAAACAGAGCCTGGACGAGGCCGGGGTCGCGGGCGAGCCCCAGCTTGGTGTGGAGGGTCGGCCGGCGGAGGTCGGCATCGACGAGGAGCACGCGGCGGCCGGCCTGGGCGAGGACCACGGCGAGGTTGGCCGCCGTGACCGACTTGCCCTCCCCCGGGCTCGACGAGGTCACGACGAGCGAGCGGACCTCGGCGTCGGGTCGGCTGAACTGGACGCTCGTTCGGAGCCCACGGTAGGTCTCGCTCGCCGTCGACATGGGG
>CAYPVZ010000780.1:0-1683 GCA_964414235.1 uncultured Rhodothermales bacterium
TCGAGCACGGTCAGGACCTCACGGCCGGTGACGTGGAACAGCCCGTGCCGGCCGAAGCGGACGAGCCGGAGCAGCCCGTCGGCGAGGTCGTCGTCGTAGGTCGGCGTGCGGAGCTGGTCGGCGGGGACGCGGACGCTGCGGCCGGCGCCCAGCTCGCGGACGAGCCAGCGCACGAAGTCGAGCCGGGACTCGGGGCCGGCGGGCACCCCGAAGACCATGGTCGTGCGGGCGACGGCCCAGTCGGTCAGGCGCGAGCCGGCGAGGGCGTTCTCGGCCGCCAGCTTGGAGCGGCCGTAGGCGTTGATCGGCGCCGGGCGGTCGTCCTCGGCGTAGGGCCCGGCCTTGCCGTCGAAGACGAAGTCGGTCGAGGGCAGCACGAGGCGGGCGCCGTGTCGGTGGCAGGCCGCCGCCAGCCGCGCGACGGCGTCCACGTTGAGCGCCCAGCAGGCCTCGCGGTCGGCCTCGCAGGCCTCGACGAGCGCGGTCCCTGCCGCATGGATTACGGCGTCCGGCGCGAAGTCCTGCATCATCCGCTCGACGGCGTCGCCGTCGCGGACGTCGAGGCGGGCGTAGCCGCCGCGGGCGTGCTCCAGGGCCGGCCCGCGGCCCGTCGCGAGGACGTCGGCGCCGGGCCACTGGGCGGCGGCGCGCACGACCGCCTGCCCGACGAGGCCGTTGGCCCCCGTCACCAGGATGCGTGGCGGGACCATCTACTCGGCGCGGCGCTGGCGGACGGCCTCGGTGATCGCCTCGGCGATGGCCGCCAGCGAGGCGCCCGGCGTGAACACGGCGTCGACGACGCCGCGCTGGCGGAGGTCGTCGGCGTCGTCGTCGGGGATCGTCCCGCCAGCGACGAGCAGCACGTCGTCGAGGCCGGCGGCGTCGAGCAGCGCACGGAGGCGCGGGAGCACCGTCCCGTGCGCGCCCGACAGGATCGACACGCCCACCGCGTCCACGTCCTCCTCCTCGGCCGCGCGGACCACCACCTCGGGGGTCTTGCGCAGGCCGGTGTAGATCACCTCCATCCCGGCGTCGCGGAGGGCCGCGGCGACGACCTTCGCGCCGCGGTCATGGCCGTCGAGGCCGACCTTGGCGATCAGGACGCGGATGGGGCGGGAGAGCGTGCCGGTCATTCGACGGGGGGCATGGCGGGAAGCTACGGGCGGCTAGAGCCGCAGCCGGAGCCCGATGCCGCCGCCGAGGTCGAACTCGGTCTCGTCGACCAGTTGGAGGCGCGGCGAGACGAGGCCGTAGATCTCGATCTCGCGCGTGAGCAGGGCCTCCAGCCCCACGCCGAGGCTCACGCCGAACCGCGTGTCGCAGTTGTCGCAGGCCTTGAGGAAGACGCCCGGCCCGTAGAACAGCCCGACGTTGGCGTCGGCGCCCTGGATGCGGCGGTTGCTGAGCACGTAGTGGCCCTCGGCCGAGATCGAGTCGTCGAGGTCCCAGCCGACGGCCAGGAGAAGGGCGCCCGGCCCGGCGCCGGCCTTGAGCGAGAGCCCGGTGGGGTCGCCGACCTGGCCGCCGATGGCGAGCTGGGCCTGGGCGGGGAGGGCGAGGGCGAGAACCGCCGCGGCGGTAAGGAAAAGACGCATGGAGACGCGTGGTGGGGGGAAAGGACGCCCCCAACGCTCGTTCTAGGCATCGGGCTCCCGCTTCTCCATCTCGTCACCGGGCGGGTCC
>CAYPVZ010000781.1:0-1675 GCA_964414235.1 uncultured Rhodothermales bacterium
GACGAGTGCGCCCAGCGTCGCCGTCCCTACGTTGATCACGGCGCTCGTTTGCACGCCCGCCAGGATCGACGGCGCCGCCAGCGGCAGCTCCACCCGCCAGAGCCGCACCGAGGCGGGCAGCCCCAGCGCCGCCGCGCTCTCCCGCAGCTCCGGCGCGATGCCCGTCAGCCCGGCGTGCGTGTTCCGGACGATGGGGAGCAGGCTGTACAGGAACAGCGCCGCCAGCGCCGGCGCCGCGCCGATGCCGAGCAGCGGCAGCATGAACACCAGCAGCGCCAGCGACGGGATTGTGTACGCCACGCTCACCGCGCCCAGGATCGCTGTCTCCAGCCCTCGCACCGTCGCCGCCAGCACCCCGAGCGGGATCGCCACGACGATCGCCGCCAGCAGCGACAGCCCGACGAGCCCCAGGTGCTCCCGAGTCCGCCGCCACATCCGCTCCGCACGCCCGGCGACGGCCACCTCGGCGTCGACCCCGAACCGCTGGCGGACGAAGCCGGCGGCCACGGCGGCCTCCGGCTGGCCGTCGATCTTGACGCGGGCGTTGAGCGCCGCCCTCGAGTCGGCCGAGAGCGTGCCCGCCAGACGCTCCCAGGCGGCGACGACGGCCGGCGCACGGTCCGCGAGGTCGGCGCGGTAGAGGAGGACGGCGTCGTAGCGCGGGAAGTAGGCGCGGTCGTCGTCCAGGACCCGGAGGCCGTAGTACGGGATCTCGGCGTCGGTCGAGTAGAGGTCCACCACGTCGAGGTCGCCGGCCTGGAGCGCGCGGTAGGCGAGGTCGTGGTCGAGCCCGCGGACGTCGGACGGGGGCAGGCCGTAGGCGTCGCGGAGGCCGGGCCAGCCGTCGGCGCGGTCGAGGAACTCGTTCGAGAACCCGAGGCGGAGGCCGGGGTGCGCGCGGAGGTCCGAGACCGTCCGGATGCCGAGCGCCTCGGCCCGTGTCTCGGCCATCCCCAGCGCGTACGTGTTGTTGAACCCCAGCGGCGGCGTCATGCGGACGCCCTCGGCCGCGAGCGCCGCCGCCAGCTCCGCGTCCGTGCCGACGGCCTGCCCGGCGAAGATCTCCTGCGCCAGCGTCCCGGTGTACTCCGGGTACGCGTCGAGATCGCCCCGCACCAACGCCTCCCAGACCACCCGCGTCCCCCCGACCTCCCGGCGGTGCGTCGCCTCCGCCCCCGCCTCCCGCGCCAGTTGCGTCGCCACCTCCCCCAGCACGACGGACTCGGTGAACACCTTCGACCCCACCGTCACCCTCGGCACATCCTGCGCGCTGGCGGTGCCCACAAAGACCGCCAGGAGACCAAGAAGCCGCACAAATGCCACTACCTCTCCTACGACGTCCCCCCTCCTCAAGTGAGGAGGGGGACAGGGGGTGGTGGTCCTCTTCCTCTCGCCCCTCATGGCAGCGCGTACCGCTGGGCCTCCACGAACGCCGCCACGAACGGCGTCGCTGGCGCCGCCGCCACCGCCGCCAGCGGCCCGCGCTGGACGATCCGCCCGCCGTCCATCACCGCCACCCGGTCGGCCAGGACGGCGGCCTCTCGGAGGTCGTGCGTCACGAGGACCACCGTCGTCCCGAGATCCTCGAAGATGGACCCCAGGTCGGTCTGGAGCGCGTCGCGCGTCACCGGGTCGAGCGCGCCGAGGGGCTCGTCCAGCAGCAGCACGTCCGGAC
>CAYPVZ010000782.1:0-1668 GCA_964414235.1 uncultured Rhodothermales bacterium
CAGTGCCATCCGGCTGATGTCGAGTCGGCTCCGGTAGCTTCCCCAAACAGTCTCTTAGGGGGCCGTGAAGTCGTGAACTCGGCCCCCTCACTCCTGTCCGACCTCGGACGCTGAGCGCTCCAGGGCCGCGGCGTGGGGCCGGGCCTCCTCGTAGTACCGGCGGAACGCGTCGGCCTAGCGACCTTCCACCTCCCGCTCGATCTCGGCCTGCGCCCGCTCGGCGTCTCGGAGCCCGGCCCGGACTTCCCGGTCGAGGCGGACCATGTCGTCGGCAGTCCCTCGAAACCGGGCGACGGGGTATGTCCGGCCCCCGATGCTCCGGTCCCCGGCGGGCTCGACGAAGACGACCTCCCCGCGCCCGACGAGCGGGTCGACGTCCTGCGGGGAGCCCAGGAGGACGACCCGGTCGAGCGGGCCGGTCCCGACCTCTCGGGCCTCGTAGGCCGTCGAGGTCCCCGCCCCGTCGCCGACACGTCCCAGGACGGTCAGGACGGTCCGCGTGAGCCGGCCGAGCGCCCGCTCGTGGTCGTCCACGCGGCGGCGGGCGTCGTCGAGCCGGCGGCGGAGTTCGCGGGCCCGTACGGCGTCGTCGTCCGATACGACCGACGAGTACGACGCCCACGCCTCGGCCACGGCCTCCGCGTGCCGGACCGCGTCGGGCCCGTACGCCGTGGCGAGCGCGCCCTCGGCCCCGGGGACGTCGAGGGCGATGTGGGCGACGCTCCCGAAGTTCGTCGCCGCCTCACGGCTTTCGTCGAACCGGGCGGCCTCGGCCACGAGCTGGGCGACGGCGTCCTCGGCCTCCGCCCTGCGATCGGCCCACCGTGAGGCGAGGAGGAGGCCGACGGCCACGGCGGGCACCGCCGCGGCCCCCACGGCGAGCCGGCGTCTGTAGCGGCGGTCCACACCGGGCCTGCCGGCCCGCCCACCACGGGCTCTCTCACCGGGCGTCCCCGCTTCCGTCCCCGCTGGACGGGACCGGAGGGCGCCCCAGACCAACCCGGGCAGCAGCGTCAAGACGAACGGGCTCCAAGGCCCTCCCGCGAGCGTGGCGACTCCGAGCCAGAGGGACGTGGCCACGGGGCCACCCAGGCCCACCGGCGCCCCGCTGCCGACCGGTGCGCGCCGACGAGGGCGGCGACGGCGGGGAGGACGACGAAGGCCACGACCGGGCCGGCGTCGAGCCCTCCGAAGACGAGGAGCCCGAGCGACCACAGGACCAGGAGCCCCGCGCACGTGAGCGCCACACGAGCGGGCGCCGTGAAGGGCCGACGCCCCGGACGAAGGCGTACGTCACGCAACCCCGGGGCCTCCGGCCCCCCTGAGTCCTCCGGCCTGAGACGCTGTGGAGGCTCCGTGGGGAGGACCTCCGAGGCCGGCCGCCAGCCGTCCGGCCCTCCCCGCCAGACGGGAGTCTCGCTCGGGAGCGTGCCCGAGCGAAGGAGCGCTCTGAGCTCGTTCTCTGGGACCGGACCGACGGGGCCAGCGGGGCCGAGGTAGTGCCATTCGGCGACGACTTGGTTCGTCGGCATCGGTCGGTCTATGGCGCTCGTGAGCGGCGAGTCGGTCTCGGGCAGGCCGGACGGAGGCTCCCGGGTTACAGAACGGCGGGACCCTAGGCCCCGTCACGTAAGTCCTCGCTTGATCCAGTCGAGCGTCGCGGCCACG
>CAYPVZ010000783.1:0-1667 GCA_964414235.1 uncultured Rhodothermales bacterium
CAGGCCCTCGCCGCCCTCCTCTTCCTCTACGACGCCGTGCTGGCGCTCCCCCTCGGCGCCCTCGGTCCCATCCCCCACGCCAGACGCCCCCGACGCCTCCCCGTCGTCCTTACCCCCGACGAGGTCGAGCGCCTCCTCGCCCACCTCCACGGCACGCCCCGCCTCGTGGCCGCTCTCCTCTACGACGCCGGCCTCCGCCTCCTCGAAGCCCTCCGCCTCCGCGTCAAAGACCTCGACCTCGGCGCCGGCCGCCTCGTCGTCCGAGAGGGCAAGGGCGACCGCGACCGGCTCACCCTCCTGCCCTCGGCCGTCGAGGAGCCCCTCCGCGCCCAGCTCACCGTCGTCCGCGCCCTCCACGCCCGCGACCTCGCCGACGGCCATGGCGCGGTCCACCTCCCCACCGCGACCGTTCGCAAGCACCCCGGCGCAGCTACCGAGACGGCCTGGCAGTACGTCTTCCCGGCCCGCCGCCTCGCCACCGACCCGCGCACGGGCCTCCTCCGTCGCCACCACCTCTCCGAGTCCGTCATCCAGAAGGCGGTCAAAGCCGCGACGCGCGACGCCGGCATCGAAAAAAACGTCTCCCCCCACGCCCTCCGCCATTCGTTCGCCACGCACATGCTGCAGCGTGGCGCCGACATCCGCACCGTCCAGGAGCTCCTCGGCCACAAAGACGTCCGCACCACCGAGATCTACACCCACGTCCTCGACCGCGGCGTCCGAGGCATCCGCAGCCCCCTCGACGCGCTCCTCTCCTGAAGCCGCATCCGCGCGAGGACGACGACCGACAGAGCCGGAACGCCCGCGAACACGGCCAGGATGTCAGTCGACAGGGCAAGGACGCCCATCGACAGCCCCGGAATGCCCGCCGACGCTGCCAGGATGTCAGTCGACACAGCCCGGAAGGCCATCGACAGAGTCCGGACGCCTTCCGACACGATCCGGACGGCCATCGACACGACCAGAATGCGGACCGACACGCCCGGAACGCCCGCAGACGGCGCCCGGCCGGCTCCGAACGGGCGAAGAACCGGAGGCACACGCCCCCCGAAAGATTGAACCGGCCTGGAGCCTTCACCTCCGGTCCCGCCTCAAACCTTGACACGAATCCCTCCTGTACCCTACCCTCCCGCATCGTTCCCCCATTCACATCCCACACCGGACCGATGAACAAACGCATCCGCAACCGGCTCCGCATGATCGGCAACGTGCTCACCCACTTCGACGAGCACCCCGACGTCTGGACCGCCGAGGCCCTCGTCGTCACCGAGCTCGACGCCCTCCGCGACGCCCGCGACCGCATGGACGCCGCCGCCGAAACCCAGGCCGAGAGCGACACCCGAGGCCACACCCGCACCAAGAACGCCGCCCGCGACCACGCCGAATCTCTCCTCGCCGACCTCTCCCGCAAGGTCCGCCCCTACGCACGAAAAGTCGGCGACGAGGCCCTCCTCCAGGCCGTCGACCGCTCCCCCTCCGAGTGGGGCGACCTCACCGATGCCGACCTCGTCACCGAGGCCACCGACGCCCTCACCCGCACCGAGGCCGCCCTCCCCGACCTCGGCCCCTACAAGGTCACCGCCGACGACCTGACCGCCGCCCGCGACGCCGTCGCCCGCGTCCCCACCCTCGCCCAGACCCGCGACAACGTCTCCGCCGACCACGGC
>CAYPVZ010000784.1:0-1665 GCA_964414235.1 uncultured Rhodothermales bacterium
GGCGCCGACCGCGCGCGGCTCGACCCCGTAGCCCGGGATCACGCCCGCCGGCATCGACAGGTCGTCGGCCGTGTCGACCTCGGTGCCCGCGGCGGCCGCCAGCGCCGACATCGACGTGGCCCCGGCCAGCGCGCTCCGGAGCGCCGCGCCCTGCACGGCCTTCTTCTTGTCCAGCAGCACGGCCGACTCGACCTGCGACGCGACCTCCTCGAACGGCGCCGGGCCGGCCTCGCTGCGCTCGACGAGCCGGACGACGATGAAGCTGTCCCCGGCGTCGATCGGCGTCGAGATCTCGTCCGCGTCCGCAGTGCGGAGGAAGCGGAAGAAGTCGCGGCCGACGTCGAGGCCCGGGAGCTGGCGCTGGTCCTCGGTCACCTGCATCGGCGTCGGGGCGATGCCGCGCTCCTGGGCGGCCGCCGTGAAGTCCTGGCCCTCCTCGTCGAGGAAGACGACGAAGTCCTCGGCCTGCTCCATGACGCGGGAGAAGTCCGCCTCGACCGTCCGCGTGATCTCGGCGAGCTGGACCTGCTGGTTCGTCCGAGCCTCGACGTAGATGAGGTGCTGGCCGAACTGGCTCTGGATCGGCCCGATGACGCGGCCGATGGGCGCGTCGAAGGCGGCGGTCTCGAACTCGGCCACCATCCGGCCGCGGCCGAACCAGCCGAGGTCGCCGCCGCGGCTCTTGTTGCTCTCGTCGGTCGAGAACTGGCGGGCGGCCTGGCCGAAGGAGAGGTCCCCGCTGTTGATCCGGTCGCGGACCTCCGCGGCCCGGTCGGCGGCGTCGACGGGGAACAGGATGTGGCGCGCGCGGACGGCCTCGTCGCCGCCGCTCTGGACGCCCGTGATCCGGGCGAGCACGGCCTGGTCGCCCGCCACGAGCGGCCCGACGACGCGGCCCACGGTCGGGTTCGAGAAGACGGCCGTCGCGAGGTCCGCCGGCAGGTCGCCCGCGCCGACGACGGCCGTGTCGGGCGCCGTGCCGTACGAGTTCTGGGCGGCGAAGGCCTGCGGGTTGGAGGCGGACCGGAGCCCGGCCAGGTAGCCCTGGAGCTCCTCGATGGCCCGCGCCGAGTCGGCCGCCGTGGGGCTCTTGTCGAAGGCGATGTACTCGATGGAGTAGGTCTCCGGGCGGTCGTAGTCGTCGCGGTGGTCGCGGTAGTACGCCTGGAGCTCGCGGTCCGAGACCTCGACCTGGTCGTCGGGGACGTCGGCGTAGCGGAGGGCGACCAGCTGGGCGGAGGCCCGGCGGTTCTGGCGGACGAACTCCTCGCGCACCTCGGCCGGGCTCACGCGGACCGACGCCGAGATGAGGGCGCCCAGCTTGGCCTGCCGGCGGTTGCGGCGGACCTGCTCCTCGATGGCCGAGAGCTGCTCGGTGAACTCGGGGTTCTCGACGACCGACTGGAGCGTGGCCCGGTCGACGCCGCCCTGGCCGTCGCCGAAGACCTGGAGGATGAGCGGGTCCGGGTTCGGGCCGGTGATCCGCTCGAAGACCTCGTCGTCGGTGACCTCGACGCCGAGCCGGTCCATCTCGCGCTCGACGAGGGTCGCGTCGACGAGCTGGTCGAACACGTTGTCCTCGATCTGGCGGCGGAGCGCCTCGGACATGGTCGCGCCCTGCGCCGTGTAGGCCTGCGTCTGCTGGTCGACGGCGTTGCTGTAGAG
>CAYPVZ010000785.1:0-1665 GCA_964414235.1 uncultured Rhodothermales bacterium
TCCCGAGTCTACGGCGCCGGCACGGAACGGCAAGCGCCGGCCCTTCACACGCCAGAAAGCGCCAGTGACGGGTTTCCCCTCGTTTCGGCCGGTCGCGACGCTGGCGGCTCCGACCTCGGATACCGGGTCTGGCGATCCGGTGGGCATGAGGCGTCGTTCAGTCAGTCAGGGGGGCCCGTCGGTTCGAGGCCAACGGCTGCACCGAGGGCGGCTCGGCGGACGCACGGACGCACCGCACCACGGACCTACTGAATCCAGGGGTCGGGGCCGAGCGCGGCTACAGCGACGCCGTGAGCCGGACCAGCATCCGCCGGCCGAGGGCGTTCGCCTCCGTGGTCTCGACGAACCCTGGGCCCGTCGACGTCTGCACGCGCGCGCCGACATCGAGGAGGTCGTCGGCGACCAGAGCGCCGCGCAGGCGCGAGTTGAGGGCGAACGCGACCTCGGCTCCGATCCGCGGAGGCCGCGTCCCGACCGGGTTCCCGAACGCGACGACGTCGTAGGCGGCCGTCGCTTCGAGCGTCGTCTGGCCCGTGGGCCGGACCACCAGTTGGGCATACGGCATCAGAACCACTTTGGTCTGGACGAGCCGGCCCTCGGAGACATACCCGACCGACTGGAGGTTGGCCCTGACGCCGGCTTCGGTGCGCCGGAACCGGCCGCGGTCGCGGGAGAGCTGCCCCTCGATAAACAGGGAGGTGACGCGGTACCCGGCTCGGGCGTCCTCGACGACCTCGGCCGTCCACAACGCCCGCCCCCGTACCGTCACGTTCCCCACGAGCCCGAGGACCGGGGTCTCCAGCGAGACCGACCCCGTCGCCTCGAACGCGTCCCCGACGTTGGAGGGCGAGACGACGAACGTCCCATCCGGCCACACCGTCCGCTCGATGCCCCGCGCCCGACGCATGAACTGCGCGCGCGCGTACGCGAACACGGTTCGCGAGGCGCCGAGGTCGGCGTCAAGGTACTGCGCCGTCAGCTGGTGATGCAGGGACGGCTCGAGCCCGGGGTTCCCGGCGACTGCCTCGAACGGGCCCGTCCGCGTCGTCACGCCGTGGACGTCGGCCGCCGTCGGCCGAACGACGAGGGACGCGTAGGTGAGGGTGAGGGTGTGGTTGAGCGCGAACGTCCGCGAGAGGCTGGCACTTGGGAGCATGCGGAGCCGTTGGTCCGGCCCGGCGGTCCGCTCGACGCTCGTGCCGACCTCGGCCCGCGTCGCCCGGCCGCGCCAGCGGACGGCGGCCCCGATCGTCCCGATGCCATACGCCTGCCGAACCTGTGACTCGGCGCCGTTGCCCGCTCGATAGTCATGAGTTCCGCCCTCGGCCCGGTACCCCCCGGCGACCTCGACGGAGCGGCCACTCCCTAGGTCGAGGGCTGCTGTCGCGCGGAGCCCGGCCGAGAGGTCGTCGGTCTCGATAGCCGTAGCCGAAGGGACCGCCGGCCCCGGTGGACACCCCTCGCATGCCGTCTCGGCGCGGACATCCTCCGTGTCCCGCGCAGCCTCGACATCGACGTCCGCCGCGAGGCGGACCCGGCTCTCTCGGCTCCCCCGTGCGCTCGCGCGGAGGACGACGGACGTCGTCGACACTTCCGACGAGATGTCCGACGACTGGAGACACTGCCCAGACGCCGTTCGGGCAACGTCCTCCCTCGTCTCTGTCC
>CAYPVZ010000786.1:0-1647 GCA_964414235.1 uncultured Rhodothermales bacterium
TCGTGCGCGGCGCGTCCCTCGTGCGCGCCCCCGACGTCCGCGCCACCGTCGAGGCGCTGGCGACCGTCGAGGCCGCCCGGGCGGCCTCGGACTCCGCCGCCCCCGCCCGCCGATGACGACGCTCGCGCTCCTGCTCCAGGACGGCCTCCGACTCGGCTTCGTCCCGTTCCGCTGGCTCGACCTCGTCGACATCGCGCTGACGGCGGTCCTCGTGTACCAGGGCTACCGGCTCATCCGCGGCACCATCGCCGTCCAGGTGGCCGTGGCACTCCTCGGCCTCTACGCCGTCAACGAGGTCGTCCGCGCCTTCGGCCTCACGACGCTCTCGACCATCTTCGGCGCCGTCGGCGACGTGTTCGTGCTGGCGGTCCTCATCCTGTTCGCGCCCGAGATCCGGCAGGCGCTCTTCCTGCTCGGCCGCAACCCCATCGTGCGGCGGCTCGTGACGCAGCCGCCGCGCCAGAAGATCACCGACGAGGTGATCGGCGCCATCCAGGAGATGAGCCGCGACCGCGTCGGCAGCCTCATCGCGTTCGCCCGGAGCACCGGCCTGCGCAACTACATCGAGTCCGGGACCCAGATCCACGCCGAGGTCGAGCGCGACCTGCTCACGGCCATCTTCTTCCCCAACAGCCCGCTCCACGACGGCGCCGTCATCGTGCAGGGCCAGAAGGTGGAGGCCGCCCGGTGTATCCTGCCCGTCTCCGACGCGCGCGGCCTCGACCCGCACCTCGGCCTCCGCCACCGCGCCGCCGTCGGCCTCACCGAGCGGACCGACGCGTTCGTCATCGTCACCAGCGAGGAGACCGGGCGCATCTCGGTCGCTGAGAACGGCCGGCTCGACGTCGGCCTCTCCATCACCGAGGTCGAGGCCCGCCTGCTCGACGCGTTCTCGCCCGACCGCCCCCGCGCCGCCCCCGGCGGCTCCGCCGAGGACCCGCCGCCCCCGCCGCCGGAGGCCTCCCTCGCCACCTAGCCCGTGCTCCTGACCGACCGCCAGGCCGCCGCCTTCCGACGCCGCCTCGTCGACGACCTCCGCGACAAGGGGATCGCCGATGAGCGCGTGCTCGACGCCGTCGGCCGCGTGCCGCGCCACCGGTTCATCCCGGACACCGGCCTCCACCGCCAGGCCTACGACGACGTCGCCCTCCCCATCGGCGAGGGCCAGACCATCTCGCAGCCGTTCACCGTCGCGCGCATGACCGAGCTGCTCGACGTCCGCGACGGCGACCGGATCCTGGAGGTCGGCACCGGCAGCGGCTATCAGGCGGCCGTCCTGGCCGAGCTCGGCGCCCGCGTCTTCTCCATCGAGCGCCACGCCGAGCTCCTCCGCAAGACCGCCCCCGTGCTCCAGGCCCTCGGGCTGGCGGTGCGCACGCGCGTGGGCGACGGGACCTACGGCTGGCCCGGCTACGCCCCCTTCGACGGCGTCATCGTGACCGCCGGCGGGCCCCGCGTTCCGCCCGAGCTCCTCGACCAGCTCCGCGAGCCCGAGCCCGGCCGCCCTGACGCGCGCATGCTCATCCCCGTCGGCCCGCCCAAACGCCAGGTTCTCCACCGCATCACCCGCGTCGGCGGAGGCCCCGGCCCCGACGCGTTCGCCGACGAGACCTTCGACGGCGTCGTCTTCGTCCCCCTCGTCCGCGA
>CAYPVZ010000787.1:0-1644 GCA_964414235.1 uncultured Rhodothermales bacterium
CACCTGCGAGTGGACCGACGCGACCGCCAGGGGCTACACGAACTGGATGCCCGGAGAGCCGAACGACGCGGGGGGCAACGATGACTGCGCCGTGATGGGGCCCGACGGCCGCTGGAACGACGGCCCCTGCACTGGCTCCTGGGCCTACGTCGTCGAGATCCCGACGATCTTCGCCCCCCGCTGACGCTGACCATGGACAGGGCGTCCGGGTCGGCGCACCGTCCCAGACGCGGCCGGCCTGTCCGTGCTGGCGGCCCGCTCCGCCAGCCGGGCAGACGGCCTTCACATGCGGCCCTCACTCAAGCGACGGAGCGTACGGATTCGGGCAGGGGGGAATCTCCCCTGCCCGTTCCCGTCCAGCTCTCAAGGCAGATGGCGGCTCGCCCGTGCGATACCTCCGCGTGTACCCTAATACTGCCGGCTGAGACCGTAGCCGAGCGCGATGAGCGCGGCCGCGCCGACCGCCACGTACACCGGCCGTGAGAGGACTGCCTCACGCCACGACGTCTCCGCCGACGGCAGCGTGTCGAACGTATGGACCGTCTCGATCTGGCCCGAGTCGCCGTGGACGACGACGCGGCCCGCGCCGAGCTGGCGGACGTAGCCGGAGGCGCGATCGACCGCCGCGTCGCGGCTGTCGGTCTCGAACGAGAGCGTCGGCGAGCCTTCAAGGCGGACGCCCCACTGATCCTCGTGGGGCACGACGTGGTAGACGTTGCGGCCGGGCATGGGCAGATGGAGGGGTGAGCCGGTCCTACGTCCGTCCGTACCATTCCGGTCCCTCGCCCCTCCACATCGGCTCCGCCCCCATGAAGCGCGTCGTCCTCACCGTCCTGGCTGGCCTCGTGGTTCTCCTCCTCCTCGGCGCGGCCTGGGCCTGGAGCACGCTCCGGGCCAGCCTGCCCGACCTCGACGGCGAGCGCGCCCTCGCCGGGCTGGTGGAGCCGGTGACCGTGGAGCGCGACGCGGCCGGCGTGCCGACCATCACGGGCGAGTCGCGTGAGGACATCGCGCGGGCGCTCGGCTACGTCCACGCCCAGGAGCGGTGGTTCCAGATGGACCTGCTCCGGCGCGTCGCGGCCGGCGAACTCTCGGCCCTCCTCGGCGAGGCCACGTGGCAGGCCGATTCGAGCCTCCGGGTCCACCGCTTTCGCGCCCGCGCCCGCGAGTCCGTCGCGACGCTCCCGCCCCGCCAGCGCGCCGTGCTGGAAGCGTACACCGAGGGCGTCAACGCCGGCCGCGAGGCGCTCGGCGCTCGGCCGTTCGAGTACCTCGCGCTCCGCAAAGACCCCGAGCCGTGGCGTCCCGAAGACTCCATCCTCGCCGCGCTGGCGATGGTGATCGACCTCCAGGACGACGGTGGCTTCGGTCTGGAGTTGGAACGGCAGGCACTCGACGAGGTCCTCCCCGCCCCGCTCGTGGCCTTCCTCACGCCGCAGGGCGACGAGTGGGACGCGCCGCTCCAGGGCGAGGCGGTCGAGCCCGCGCCAATCCCGACGCCCGACCAGCTCGGCGACTGGCGGCCCGGCCAGGCCATCGACCTGGAAGACGAGCCGCCGACGCTCGGCTCGAACAACTGGGCCGTCGCGGGCGACCTGACGGCGACCGGCGCCGCCCTCGTCGCTGACGACATGCACCTCGGGC
>CAYPVZ010000788.1:0-1643 GCA_964414235.1 uncultured Rhodothermales bacterium
GGCCCAGGCCGTCACGTCGTACGTCACCGAATCGGCCAGCGCGGCGGTGGGTTCGAAGAGGACCGCCGCCAGCCGGCCGGCGGGCTGGTCCGTCGAGACGACGAGGGCGCCGGCCTCGACCTCGACGCGGCCCGGCGGCTCGGCCGCCTCCAAGCCGCCCGCGTAGCGGATGCCGCGGACGCTCTGCCCGCGCGCCCATCCGTAGGCGATGCCCTGGAGGTCGAGCAGGTCGGCGAGGGCGCGGAGCTTGCCGGCGTCGCCCTGCGCGACATAGGCGCGGGCGCCCTCGGGCGCCGTCGCGAAGGTGGCGGCGAACTGGCGGCCGACCTCGGCGGCGTGGCGCGCCGTCGTCTCGACCGTCTGGAGGCCCGTCGCCACGTGGTGCGCGATGCGGTCGGCGAGGCGGAGCGTGTCGCCCTCGGCCGTCTCGATGGCGAGCCCGGCGCGGCCGCCGCCGCCCTGCTCGTAGGTCATCCCGATGGCGCCGTTGAACGTGGGCCAGGTGTCGCCGTAGCCGGGGTAGAAGAGGTCGAAGACCTCGCGGGTGAAGTAGAGCCAGCCCTCGCGGTCGAACGTCGCCGCGTTGTCGCGGCCGATGGTCGTCTGGAAGGCCCGCTGCCACTCGGTGATGCGGGGGTGGAAGGGCTCGGCGGCGGGCGCGAAGTAGTAGGGGCTCTCGACGCCCTGCTCGTGGAAGTCGACGTGGACGGCGGGCATCCAGCGGTGGTAGAGCGCCAGCCGGGCGCGCGTCTCGGGCTGCGTGCCCCAGGCCCAGTCGCGGTTGAGGTCGAAGAGGTAGTGGTTGTAGCGCCCGCCGGGCCAGGGCTGCTCGTGCTCGCGCGCGTCGGGGTCGGCATTGGGGCGCGCCCCGTAGCGCTGGCGGTAGCCCTGGACGTAGCGCTCGCGGCCGTCGGGGTTGAGGCAGGGGTCGAGGACGACGACGACGTCGTCGAGCAGGGCGGCCCGCTCGGTCGCCAGGGCGTAGAGCGTCTGCAGGGCCGCCTCGGTGCTGACGGCCTCGTCGCCGTGGACGTTGTAGCTCAGCCAGACGACCGGCTTGGTCGGCGTGCCCTCGCCGCGCGTCGCCGCCAGCCCGGCCTGCCGGGCGGCCTCGGCGTCGCCGGTCGAGACGATGGCGACGAGCAGCGGCCGGCCCTCGACCGTCTCGCCGTAGCGCTCGACGGTTACGAGGGGGGACGCCGCGGCGACGGCCTCGACGTAGGCCACGACGCGGTCGTGCCGGGTGAACTGGTCGCCGAGGGGGTAGCCGAGGAAGGCCTCGGGCGTGGGGACCTGGGCCGAGGCGCTGGCGACGACCGCCAGCAGGAGGAGAGCGCGGAGCACGGGCGGGTGGAGAAGAGCGGCCCGAAGGTAGCGGGGGCGCATGGCTGGAGGGTCTCGTCTCGGTGACCTGGGACGGCGTCTCGGTGCCCTGTGACGGCGTCTCGGTGCCGTGGGATGGCCTCTCGGTGCCCTGGGATGGCGTCTCGGTGCCCTGGGACGGCCTCTCGGTGGCCTGGGACGGCGTCTCGGCGCCCTGGGACGGCGTCTCAGTGCCCTGGGATGGCGCCTCTGAGGCCTGTGATGGCGTCTCGGTGCCGTGGGATGGCCTCTCGGCGGCATGGGGCGACGGGCGTCCGCCA
>CAYPVZ010000789.1:0-1642 GCA_964414235.1 uncultured Rhodothermales bacterium
GCGTGAAGAGGCCGCCGATCGCGAGCACGGCCAGTGCGGCGGCGCCATTGATCTCGTCGGCGGCCCACACGGCGAGCGCGACGAGGAGGCCGACGAGCAGGAGGCGGGTCAGGTTGGTCACAGCGCCAAGCTAGACCCGGGCTAGCTTGGTGGCCCCGTCCGCCTGCACCATGCGCCGTTCCCTCCTCGCCCTCCTCGTCGTCGTCAGCGCCTCTGCTCGGGCCCAGGACAGCCCGGCGGCTCCGTACGCCGAGGCCGCCGTTCGCATCACCGAGGCCGCCCTCGCCGATAGCTTCGCCTACCACCGCGTCGAAGAGATCGCGACGCAGTTCGGCTCGCGCCTCTCCGGCTCCGACGCCCTCGAGGCCGCCATCGACTGGATCCTCGACGCCATGCGCGCCGACGGGCTGGAGAACGTCTACGGCCAGCCGGCGCTCGTCCCGCACTGGGTGCGCGGCACCGAGTCCGCCGTGCTGGTGACGCCGACGGGCGAGATGGACCTGCCCATGCTCGGCCTCGGCGGAAGCATCGCCACGCCGCCCGAGGGCGTCGAGGCCGAGGTCCTCGTCGTGACGTCGTTCGACGACCTCACGGCGCGTGCCGACGAGGCCCGCGGCCGCATCGTCCTGTTCGACGTTCCGTTCACGAGCTACGGCCAGACCGTCGCGTACCGGACCGGCGGGGCCGTCGCCGCGTCCCGCGTCGGCGCCGTCGCCAGCCTCATCCGGTCCGTCGGGCCGAGCAGCCTGAGCACGCCGCACACGGGCACGATGCACTACGAGGACGGCGTCCCGCGCATCCCGCACGCGGCCCTCACCCTCGAGGGCGCCGAGTGGCTCCACCGGCTCCAGGACCGAGGCGAGCGCCCCATCGTCCGCCTCACGATGAGCGCAGAGACACACGAGGACCGGCTGTCGCGCAACGTGATCGGCGAGATCGTCGGCCGCGAGCACCCGGAGGAGGTCGTCGTGCTCGGCGGCCACATCGACTCGTGGGACGTCGGGCAGGGCGTCCACGACGACCTCGCCAGCTGCGTCGTGACGTGGGAGGCCGTCCGGCTGCTCCACCAGCTCGGCCTGCGCCCGCGGCGGACCGTCCGCGTCGCGCTGTGGACGAACGAGGAGAACGGGACGCGCGGCGCCCAGGCCTTCCGCGACTCGCTGGGCGACGCCATCGGCAACGTCCAGCTGGCGCTGGAGAGCGACAGCGGTCTGTTCGACCCGGTCGGCTTCGGGTACTCGGGCGCCGAGGGTGGCCGCGAGCTGCTGGCGGCGCGCGTCGAGCCGCTCCTGCGCGGGCTGCTCAAGGAAGACGCCGATGTCGGCCCGGCCGGCATCACGGAGGGCGGCGGCGGCGCCGACATCGGCCCGATGATGCGCGACGGCGTGCCCGGCCTCAGCCTCCGCACCGACAACGGCCAGTACTTCGTCTACCACCACACGCCGGCCGACACCATCGACAAGCTGGACCCGGCGCACGTCCAGCGTGCCGTGGCCGCGACGGCCATCCTCATCTACGTCGCCGCCGAGATGCCGGATCGTCTTACCCACGCCGCCACGACGCCGTCCGAGTAGCCTCGATCCCCACAGGCGGCGACGGTCGCCAGCGGGACCCTACTGCTGGGCGAGCCGCCGCGCTCGCT
>CAYPVZ010000790.1:0-1640 GCA_964414235.1 uncultured Rhodothermales bacterium
CGTCGAAACCATCTCGCGGTGCGTCGAAGCCATCTCGCCGGGCGTCGAAGCCAACACGCCGCGCGACCCGCCCCACCTCGGCACCGAGGCGGGGCGGCGCCTCCCGTCCCCAGTCCTCCGTCCCCGGTCCCCAGCCCCCCCAGTTTGTGAAACCGCCGGGCGGGACGCAGATGGGGGAGACCCCCGACCGCCCTGCCCATAGCTTGCGGGGCGAGCGTCACCTCCCCCCGCCGATGCCCGCGACCCCCGCCGACGTCAAGTTCCTCTTCGTGACCGGCGGCGTGACGTCGTCGCTGGGCAAGGGGATCGTCTCCGCCAGCCTCGGCCGGCTGCTCGAAGCACGTGGGCTTCGGGTCACCATCCAGAAGTTCGACCCGTACATCAACGTCGACGCGGGGACGATGAACCCGTACGAGCACGGCGAGGTCTACGTCACCGACGACGGCGCCGAGACGGACCTCGACCTGGGCCACTACGAGCGCTACCTCGGCATCCCGATGTCGCAGGCCAACAACGTGACCACGGGCCGGGTCTACTCGGGCGTGATCGCCAAGGAACGGGCCGGCGCCTACCTCGGCAAGACGGTCCAGGTCGTCCCCCACGTGATCGACGAGATCAAGGGCTGGATGCGGCGCCTCGCCGAGACCGGCGCCTACGACGTCATCATCACCGAGATCGGCGGCACGGCCGGCGACATCGAGAGCCTGCCGTACCTCGAAGCGATCCGCCAGCTGTCGCTGGAGGAGGGCCGCAAGAACACCGCCCTCATCCACCTGACCCTCGTCCCATTCCTGGCCGCCGCCGGCGAGCTCAAGACGAAGCCCACCCAGCACTCGGTCAAGACGCTCCAGAGCTACGGCCTCCAGCCCGACGTGCTGGTCTGCCGCACCGAGCACCCGCTGCCGGACGACGTCCGCCGCAAGATCGGCCTGTTCTGCAACGTCGGCCCGGAGGCCGTCATCGAGGCGCTCGACGCCGAGTCGATCTACGAGGTCCCGCTGCTGCTCCGCGAGCAGAAGTTCGACGAGGTGGTCCTGGAGCGGCTCCACCTCGACGCCGCGCTGGCGGTCGACCCGACCGACGACCTGGCCGACTGGGTCGAGTTCCTGCGCCGGATGAAGGCGCCCGAGGGCAAGGTGACGGTCGCGCTCGTCGGCAAGTACGTCGAGCACCAGGACGCCTACAAGTCGATCTCGGAGAGCTTCCTGCTGGCCGGCGCGCGCAACGGCGTGCAGGTCGAGGTCCGAAGCGTGCTCTCGGACGACGTGACGGCCGAGAACGTCGGCGAGACGCTGGCGGGCGTCTCGGGCGTGCTCGTCGCGCCCGGCTTCGGCGACCGCGGCATCGACGGCAAGATCGAGGCGGTGAAGTGGGCCCGCGAGCGCGGCGTGCCGTTCCTCGGCATCTGCCTCGGCATGCAGGTCGCGACCATCGAGTTCGCCCGCCACGTCGCCGGGCTGCCAGATGCCCACTCGACCGAGTTCCAGCCGGACAACCCGTACCCGGTCATCTCGATGATGGCCGAGCAGAAGACGGTAACGGACAAGGGCGGCACGATGCGCCTCGGCGCCTACCGCTGCGCGCTCGCGGAGGACACGCTCGCGAGGGAGATCTACGGCGGCGAGGAGGCGGTCCAGGAG
>CAYPVZ010000791.1:0-1640 GCA_964414235.1 uncultured Rhodothermales bacterium
GTCGTCGTCTCCGCCGGGGCCGACCGCCAGCGGGGCCGCGCGACCGACGCGGACGGCCGGTTCGCCTTCGACGCGCTCGACGGCGCTCGCGCCGCGGTCCGCGTGACGTCGCTGGGGTATGCCCCCTTCGACACGACGGTCGCGCTGCCGGCCGTGCTGGCGGTGCGGCTCGTCCCGAGCGTGGAGGGGACCGCCGAGGTGCTCGTGCAGGCCCGCCGCGCCGAGACGGCCACGCGCGCCGACACGCCGGTGCGCCTCGTGCCCCAGGCCGTCGCCGTCGTGCCCTCGGCCGTGCTCGACGCCCAGAACGCGCGGACGACGGCCGACGCCCTCCGCAACGTGGCCGGCGTCGCGACCCGCATGGACGGCGAGCCCGGCGGCGTGCCGGTCCTCCGCGGCTTCGAGACCGACCGCACCGGCGGCGGCGTCCGCCGCAACGGCATCGAGATCCCCTACCTCGCCGACGGGCTCCGGGCCAACGTCGAGCGCGTCGAGGTGCTGCGCGGGCCCGCGTCGGTGCTCTACGGGCGGCTGGAGCCGGGCGGCGTGGTCAACTTCATCACCGAGCGCCCGGAGGGCCGCCGCCGCGAGGCCGACGCCGAGGGCGGGACCCTGGGCTCCGCCCGGCTGGCGGTCGACGTGGGCGAGCCGGTCGGCGCGCGCGGCGCCGTCCGCGTCAACGCCGAGGCCGCGCGGACTGACGTGGGCCGCGACCGGATGTCGGGCACGACGCTGCTCTTGGCGCCGGCCGCGCGCTGGCGCCCGACGGACCGCCTCGTGCTCGACGCCGACGCCGAGGCCGTCGACGCCGCGACGGTGATCGACCCCGGCCTCGCCGGCCTCGGCACCGACCTGGACGCGCTCGACGCCGTGCCCGCCTCGCGCTTCTTCGGCGAGCCGACGGCGCGCCACCGCTGGCGCTCGCTCGGCCTCTTCTCGAGTGCCGACTGGGCGGCCTCGGAGCGGCTGGGGCTGCGGGGCACCCTCTCGCTGGCCCGCTACCACCTCCGCCGCGACGCCCTCGACCTGGACAGCCTGACCTCGCCCACCGCCAGCCCGGCGACCGTCGCGCGCGCGCTCCAGCACGAGGGCCTCGGCTTCACCTACCTCAAGGGGACCACCTTCGCCGACCTCCGGCTCCGCTCCGGGCCGGTCGCCCACGCCGTCACGCTCGGCGCCGAGGCCGTCCGCGTCTGGGCGCAGGTCGACGGCACCGCCCCGCTCCCGACGCGCGACGGCGCCCTCCGCTTCTCGCTCATCGACCCCGTCGCGCTCGACGCCCCCCAGCCGACCGGCCTCGACGACGCCGACGACGCGCCCTACCTCGACGCCGGCATCCACGGCGTCGACCTCGGCGCGTTCGTGCAGGACCGGGCCTCGCTGCCGGTGGGGCCCGCGACGCTCCACGCCGTCGGCGCGGTGCGGCTGTCGCACGTCCGCTACGGCGCCACCATCGTGGCGCTGGCGGACACGCCGGACGCGCCCGCCGGCCTCTCGGAGCGCGAGGCGCAGGTGACCGCCGTGACGCCCTCGGCGGGCCTCGTCGCCGAGGTGGGGCCGGGCGCGCTCGACACGTCCGTCGGGACCAGCTTCAACCCCGGCGTCGAGGCCTACATATTCCAGGATGCCGAGGACGGCGA
>CAYPVZ010000792.1:0-1637 GCA_964414235.1 uncultured Rhodothermales bacterium
ACGTGGGCCAGGACAAAGCCGGCCACCGTGTCGTAGTCGCCCTCATCGAGCTCGATGCCTGTTTCTTCCGCCAGTGCTTCGAGCTCGACGCGGCCGTGGACGAGGACCGTCCTGTCATCGAGCCGGCGGATGGAGGCGGCGGCGGCATCGTGCTCGTCGCGGATGTCGCCGAACAGCTCCTCCAGCAGGTCCTCGATGGTCACGATGCCGGCCGTGCCGCCGTATTCGTCGACGACGACGGCCATGGTGGTGCTGCCCTGGAGAAAGTCGAACAGCAGGTCGCGTGCGGGCTTCGACTCGGGGACGACGCGGGCGGGGCGGAGGATGGCCGCGAGGGATTCTGGTGCGTGGAACAGGTCGTGCGCGAGGACGATCCCAACGATCCGGTCCACGTTCTCGCGGTACACCGGGAGCCGGCTGAAGCCGGTCTCGACGAACGTCCGGCGGACCTCGTCGAGCGACGCGCCTTCTTCGACCGCGCGGATCTCAGTTCGCGGGATCATCGAGTCCTTGACGCGGAGCGAGCGCAGCTCGAACACGTTTGAGAGGATCTCCGACTCTTCCTCGTCGAGGTCGAGCGTGCCCGTCTCTCGGCTCTCACGGATCACGAGCTCGAAGTCGCGCCGGAGGAACTGGCGGAACGTGTCGTCCTCGCCCTCGGCGCGGCGAACGAGCAGGCGGCTCACCCAGCCAGCCACCTTGATCGGGATCCAGAGCACCCAGTACGTCACCTTCAGCGGCCCCGCCAGCGCGAAGAGCACGCGGCCCGGCGGCTGGCGCAGCAGCGACTTCGGGATGACCTCGCCAACGACGAGGATGAGGAGCGCCGCGAGCACCGTCTGTGTGACGAGCACCCACGCCGTCGGGTCCTCAAGGCCCACGGGCCCGCCGTAGAACCGCGCGAGCGGCGGCTCCAGCACGAGCGCCATCAGCATCGAGTAAACGACGATCGCGACGTTGTTGCCGACGAGCGTCGTCGTGAGGAACGTCGGCGGGTCGGCCAGGAACTGCTGGACGACGCGGCCCAGCCAGCCGGCCTGCCGGGCCCGGACCTCCGTCTTGAGCCGGTTGGCCGTGACGAACGCGATCTCGGAGCCCGAGAAGAACGCACTCAGCACGAGCATCAGCCCGATGAGCAGGAGCTGGGCCGTCAGCGACATCGAGGCCTAGCGGCCGGTGAACTGGGGCGTCTCGCGGTTCAAGAACGCGCCGACGCCCTCCATGAAGTCCTCCGTCGCCGCGCACTGGGCGAAGAGGGCGGCCTCTTGCTGGAGCCCCTGCGGCAGCGGCAGGTCGGTCGCGCGGATGGCCTGGAGCGTCATCGCGACCGCGACAGGCGCCTTCGAGGCGATCGTCAGGACCAGCTGGCGGGCCGTCTCGATGAGTTCGGCGGCGGGGACGACGCGGTTGACGAGGCCGATCTCGTAGGCGCGGTGAGCCGAGACGCGGTCGCCTGTGAGCAGGATCTCCGTCGCGATGCCGCGGCCGACGAGGCGGGGCAGGCGCTGCGTCCCGCCGTAGCCCGCGATGAGGCCGAGGTTGACCTCGGGCTGGCCGAACTGGGCCGCCTCGGACGCCACGCGGAGGTGGCAGGCCATCGCCAGCTCGCAGCCGCCGCCGAGCGCGTACCCGTTGAC
>CAYPVZ010000793.1:0-1140 GCA_964414235.1 uncultured Rhodothermales bacterium
GGGAGCTCAGCTGGAGGTAGCTCGTGGCGAGCGGGAGCACGTCGGGCGCGGCGCCCATGCCGGCGAGCACGGGCCGGGCCAGCAGGTAGCCGCCCGCGCTGAGGCCCAGCGACAGGAGGGTGACGATGGCGTAGGTCTGCCCGGCCACGTAGTCCACCTGGCGGGCGTCGCCGGCGCCCTCGGCCTGGGCCACGAGGATGGTGCCCGCGATGGTGACGCCGCCGCCGACCGAGATGAACAGGAACAGGACGGGGAAGCTGAACGAGACGGCCGCGACGGCCTCGGCGCCGATGCGCCCCACCCAGAAGGTGTCGGTCAGCTGGTAGACCGTCTGGAGGACGTTGGCGAGCACGACGGGGCCCGCCAGCCGGAGCAGCGCCCGTGCGATGGGGCCGTCGAGGATCTGTTCGGAGGGGCGGGCGGGCGGGCGGGGCACAGGCGACGGGAGCGGACCGCTTCCGAACGGCGCGGGCCGGGTCCGGTTCGGGCCGCACGCCCCTTTCGCGCCCGGCCCCCGCGGGCGACGCGCGCCGCCCGCGGGGCGTGGGGCGGCGCCTGAAGCCGGGCCCGCGTCGGATCGGGCGCCGCCCCGGCCCGTCCCAGGCCTCCCCTTCCCTCCGCTCCCATGACGCCCGTCCAGACCGATCTCTATTCGCTCGCGCTCTTCGAGGGCGCGATGCAGGAGTGCCTCCGCAACTGCCTCGACTGCTCCGCCGTGACGCAGGCCTGCGCCGCCGCCTGCGTCGGCGAGCCCGCCATGGCGGACTGCCTCCGGGCCTGCCTCGACTGCACGACGACCTGCACGGCGTCGGTCGGGCTGATGGCCTCGAAGTCCAGCCTGCACGCGGCCCTGTGCGGCGTCTGCGCCGAGGCCTGCGAGCGCTGCGCGGAGGTCTGCGGCCAGCACGAGGCCGCCCACTGCCAGGCGTGCGCTGAGGCCTGCCGCCGCTGCGCCGCCTCGTGCCGCCAGATGGCCGAGGCGTAGCCCCGCCTGGCCGGCCTCCCCGCTGGCGACGCGCGCCGCCAGCGGGGCGCTCAGTCCTTCGGCGGGTACACCTTGACCGACTCGTAGCGCCGGAGCTGGACGGAGCCCGGCTTGGCGCCGCGCGGCTTCGACACGTCGCACGCGCGGCAGACGTG
>CAYPVZ010000793.1:1150-1635 GCA_964414235.1 uncultured Rhodothermales bacterium
TCGACCTTGCCGGCGGCGTTCTTGGCCTTCGAGTGGCGCACCGCCAGCTCGGCCGCCCTCTTGACGACGTGGCGCGGGACCTCCTCGCCCTCGGGCGTGCGAACCACGACGTGGCTGCCGGGCGTGCCGCCGCCGACGTGGAGCCAGACGTCGTTGGGCGCGGCCACCTTGAAGGTCAGCTTGTCGTTGTCCCTGGCCGTCCGGCCGACGAGCACCTCGTAGCCGTCGATGTCGTGCGTGTCGTAATCGGCGAGGACGGGCTCTCGGCGGGCCATGGCGGTGGGATCTTGCGGAGGACCAGAACCTAGCGCCCCGTGCGTACGCGTCTCCTCCAAGATCCGGCCGAGGCCGCCGCCGTGCTCCGGCAGGGCGGCACCTGCGCCCTCCCCACCGAGACCGTCTACGGACTGGCGGCCCGCGCCGACGACGTCGTGGCCGTCGCCGCGGTGTTCGCGCAGCAGCGTCGCGGCGTGCCACAGCCGTGC
>CAYPVZ010000794.1:0-1629 GCA_964414235.1 uncultured Rhodothermales bacterium
GTGAACAACACGCCCGTCCCGGGGGGCAGAGAGACTTTTTGCCCGGCCGGCGCGTCTTTGCTTCCCCCCACCCCTTCCCCCATGCGCTCGTCTCTCGCCGCGTTGGCTGCGCCGACCCTGATCGGGTTGGCGGCCCTCACCACTGCCGTGCCCGCCCTCGCCCAGTCGCCCACCGTCTCGACGCCCGAAACGCGCGAGGCCGTCTCGCTCACCGTCTACAACGGCGGCTTCGCGGTCGTCCGCGAGGTCCGGCCGCTGGTGCTGCGGCGCGGCGTGCAGGCCGTCCGCTTCGAGGGCGTGCCGTCCCAGATCGACCCGAAGAGCCTGTCGCTGGTCTCGCTGACCGACCCCGGCGCGCTGTCGGTGCTGGAGCAGAACTACCAGTACAACCTGATCGGGACCAACTCGGTGCTGGACGCCGCCGTCGGCCAGCGCGTGCGCATCGTCCGCCAGTACGGCGAGCGGACGGTGGTCGACGAGGGCGTGCTCGTCAGCCAGCCCGGCCAGGGCCGCATCATCCAGCTCGACGACGGCCGCATCCTGGTGGACCCCGAGGGCACCATCGAGCTGCTCACGCGGCCCGAGGGTCTGCTCTCGCGGCCGTCGCTGCTGTGGCGGCTCGCCTCGGAGCAGGCCGGCCCGCAGCGCGTCGAGGCCCGCTACATGACCGACGGCATGGGCTGGAAGGCCGACTACGTCGCCGTGGTCAACGAGGCCGAGACGGCCGTCGACGTGACCGGCTGGGTGACGCTCAATAACAACTCGGGCGCCAGCTACCCGGACGCCAGCCTCCAGCTCATCGCGGGCGACGTCCGCCGCGTGCAGCCGCCCAGCATTCAACTCCGTGGAGGTCGTGCACAGGAGGTGTACATGGTCGCCGATGCCGCCCCGGCCCCGCCCCAGCAGGAGGCGTTCTTCGAGTACCACCTCTACACCTTCCCGACCCCGACCACCATCGAGGAGAACGAGACGAAGCAGCTCGAACTCCTCACGGCGGCCGACGCGGGCGTCTCGCGGCACCTCATCTTCGACGGCTCGGGCCAGTTCTTCCCGTTTTACCGCCCGCGCCGCCCCGGCGCCTCAGGCGACGAGATGAGCGCGGCCGTCGTGCTGGAGTTGGAGAACAGCGAGCAGAACCACATGGGGATGCCGCTGCCGGCCGGCACCGTCCGCGTCTACAAGGCCGACAGCCGGGGCAACCTCCAGTTCCTCGGCGAGGACCGCATCGAGCACACGCCGCGCAACGAGACGCTCCGGCTCTACATCGGCGACGCCTTCGACGTGGTCGGCACGCGGCGCGAGGTCTCGAACCGGCAGGTCAACGACAAGACGCGCGAGATCACGGTCGAGGTCGAGGTCCGCAACCGGAAGGAGACCGACGCCACGGTCGACGTCGTGGAGCGCGTGTTCTGGGGCGACTGGGAGATCCGGGAGTCCAGCCACGACTTCGAGCGCCTCGACGCGCGGACGGCCCAGTTCACGGTGACCCTCGGGCCGGACGAGACCGAGACCATCCGCTACACCGCGCGGATGCGGTACTAGGCTGGCAAGCGGGGGCCGGGGTGGCGTTCTTCCAGGCGCCCCCCGCCCCCACCCGATGATGCTCTCCGCCCTCGTCCTCCTCGCCGC
>CAYPVZ010000795.1:0-1627 GCA_964414235.1 uncultured Rhodothermales bacterium
CTCTTCTTCGGCAACCAGACCACCAACGGCGACGGCTACTTCGTCCCCAAAGGGCTCATCAACCCAGGCGCACGTCAGCCGCGCTCCCCGCTGTTCGCGGCCAACCTCTGGGTCGGCGGGCTCGTCAACGGCGAGGTCCGGACGGCGGCGGCGCGCTACTCGAACTTCCGGTTCCGGCCCGGCCTCACCGGCCCCGACGGCGTGCCGCCGACGCCGGCCGAGTGTGCCGCAGCCGACCGCGTCTGGGTCCTCGACGCCGACGCCCCGGACTTCGACGCCGTCGCCGCGTGGCCGGCCGCGCTCGGGGCGCCCGTCGACGACAACGGACGCCCGGCCGTCCGTGGCGACGTCGGCGCGTTCTGGGCCATGACCGACGCGGCCGACAGCACGGCGCTGGTGGTTGGCGGGGAGGTCCCGCTCCCGCTCGGCGTCGACGTAACGGTAGAGGCGTTCGGGTTCAACCAGGCCCCGCTCCACGAGACGACGTTCTACCGGTTCACCGTGACAAACCGGAACGCCGTCGCCATCGACGATGCCTACGTCGGGCTGTTCGCGGACCCCGATCTCGGCAACGCGGCCGACGACTTCATTGGGACGGACACGACGACCCACATGGCGTTCACGTACAACCGGGACGAGGACGACGAGGGGGCGGCGGGGTACGGGGTCCCACCGGCGCTCGGCGTCGTCGTGCTGGAGGGCCCGGTGGCGGACGCCAACGGCCTCGATGACGACCGTGATGGCGAGACCGACGAGCCCGGAGAGCAGATGCTCCTATCGAGCGCTAGTTATCTCTCCAAGTCTGGCGACCCATCCACGGTAGGGGTTCCATCAACCACTGAAGAGTATTATCGTCGCCTGAAAGGACTCTGGGGGGATGGGTCTCCGATGTACACCCTGGGACAGGGGTACAACCAGCCGAATGGGACGCCGACGACTCCCTTCGCCTACCCTGGCGACCCCGTGGCCGGCCAGCCCTGGAGCGAGGTCAACAACGGGACGAGCGAGCCGATCAATGCCGCCGGCGACCGTCGGATGATGACATCGACGGGACCGTTCCGCCTCGAGCCCGGCGCCTCCGCCGCCGTCACGTTCGCCGTCGCCTTCGCCCAGGGTGCCGACCGGCTCGACTCCGTCGTCCGGCTCCGCGCCCTCGCCGGTACGCTCCATGCCGCCTGGGACGGCGGCGCGTTCGAGCCCCAGACCGTCGGCCGCTCCTCCCCTCCGGACCCGGTCCCGCTCACGCTCGGCCGCCCGTCGCCGAACCCGTTCCGCGGCGCGACTACGCTCTCCTTTCGCGAGCGCGGCGCGGCCACGCCGATCCAGGCCGAGGTCACGGTCTACGACGCGCTGGGGCGCCGGGTCGACGGGCCCTTCGCCGTCACCGCGAGCGTCGACGGCCGCTTCGAGGTCGGCGCCGGGCTGGCGCCGGGCCTCTACGTGGTCCGCGTCGTCGGCGCCGGCTTCGACGTGGCCCTCCCCGTGACCAAGCTACCATGATCCCGCTCCGACGCCTCTTCCTCGTCACGCTGGCGGCGCTCGCCAGCGGGCCGGCCGCCGCCCAGTTCTCGACGCCGACCGACCCGTGCCCGGTCGGCACCGGCGAGGCCCGACTCCGAGCGGGAGC
>CAYPVZ010000796.1:0-1627 GCA_964414235.1 uncultured Rhodothermales bacterium
CGAGGACCGTGCAGGGCAGGTCCCGGCCCAGCTTCAGGAAGCGGACGAGCGGCGTGTGGCCGATGGTGTCGAGGATGGAGTCGGACCACATGGCGGCGTGGGGCGGGGACCGACGAAGCTACATGCGGGCGCATGCGCATCCGGTGAGGAAGCCCCCGGTCCGACGGGCGCCGCCGCGGGCCGCTACGCCATCCCCGCCAGCGCCCAGCGCCCGACGGCGAACAGCAGGCCCGTGGCGACGGCCACGGCCGCCAGCCCGAGCGCCGGCCCCCACCCGCACCGGTGGCGCGCCTGCAACGCCCGCCACGGGTCGAGCGCGAGGACGACCACGACGAGCAACGCGGCGAGGCCAAAGGGGGCGAACGGATCCGGAACCGGTGGATCTCCGAACGCGGACGCCCAGATTGCCCCCGAGTACGGCATCGCGACGTAGAGCTCACCGAGCTTGACGAACACGAGCGGCGCCAGCCCCACTCCCATCAGGATCTGTGCGCAGGCATGGCGCCGCCCTCGCCGCTGGCGGCGGTCGAGCAGGGCCGGGCCCATCAGCCACGTCGCGAGGCCCACACACTGCCCCAGGGCGGCCGAGAGCCCGGCCCAGAAGGGCTCCATCCAGGCTGGCGCGGTCGCGTCCACCGGCCCGACGATTTCAGGGACGGGCCGCCCCAGCTTCTCCAGGCGTGCCCGGTTCCACGGATCCTCCCACCGCGACGCGTACCCCACAGGGCCGGACTCGAACACCGGGCGCGAGGCGTACGCGAAGCTGACGAACGCCAGGTGGAACGTCGCCGCGAACGCGAGCCCCAGCAGCGCACCCGCCACGAGCCGGCGACGGCTCACCCCGACGAACGGGGATGGACGGTGCGCATGCCGCGGGGCCGGAATGTCCTTCATAACGCCCAAGACCCGGTCACCCTCCTGAAAGTTGCCCCGGCTCCACTCCCCCATGCCCGAGCCGGGCCTCCTCCCGCCCCGTCCCGTCTTCTGCAGACCGTCCGCCTCCTTGAGCATGCGGAAAAGCGGCGGGCCCCTCACGAGCCCGGCCTGAGATCGCACGCCCCGGGCCCCCATCCTCGTCGCCGGGGCCTCCCCGGAGGCATTGGGACCCTGCACAGAGGCGAAAAGACCCTACCCAGCAGCAAAAGAACCCTACCCGGAGGCATTCGAGCCCTACACAGCGGCATTCGGACCCTACCCAGCGACGCAACGAGCCTACCCGGAGGCAAACGGACCCTACCCAGCGGCATTCGGCCGCTCGTTTGCCTCCGGGTAGGGCTCGTCTGTCGTTTTGTAGGGTCGTTGAATGATGGCGTAGGGTCGCCGAGGACCTGCGCAGGATGCGTCGGCGAACTCGCAGGTCCTCTCCGCCATCGAGGACGGGCGCGCGGCCTGGATATCGGGCGACGGGAGAGCCGGGGCGGGGCCGGGCACGCCGGAGCCAACCGGCTCCGAGAGCCCTGAGGGCCGCTCGGGACCCCGGAGAGGGCCGGCAGGCACGCCGACACGCCGCCAGCGGCTGGCGGTACGTTTCGGCGCTCTCCCTCTCCTGCCATGACTCGCTCTCTCGCTCTCTCGCTGGCCGTTCTCGTCGCCCTCGCCGGCTGCGGCGACGCCGACCCGGCCGCCG
>CAYPVZ010000797.1:0-1624 GCA_964414235.1 uncultured Rhodothermales bacterium
CCTCCGCACCCCGGCCCGATGTGTGGTGCCGTCGGGCCGTCCGTGGCGGGTGCGGGGCTCGGGGGGTCAGCCAACCTCCCGAGGGGAAACCGAGGGCAGCAGCGCCCGCCAGCCCGCGCGGGCCGGCCGGTCGCCGGCGGGGCCCGCCAGCGGCGCGGGGGCCGGCGTCGGGCGCCCGACGGAGCGGTACACGAACCCGGCCTCGACCATCCGGGCTGGCTCGAACACGTTGCGCCCGTCGAACACGAACGGTCGGCGCATGGCCTCGCGGACCCGGTCGAGGTCGGGCCGGCGGAACTCGGGCCACTCGGTCGCGACGAGGAGCGCGTCGGCACCGACGACGGCGTCGTAGGCGCTGGCGGCGTAGGTCAACGACCCGGTTCCGTCGAGCGGCTCGCGCTCGAACGTGGACTGCGTCGTCTCGACGGCCTCCGGGTCGAAGGCGACCACCTCGGCGCCGCGCGCGACGAACTCGCGGATGAGCACGTGCGCCGGTGCCTCGCGGACGTCGTCGGTGTGCGGCTTGAAGGCGAGTCCCCAGACGGCGATCCGGCGCCCGTCGAGGCGGCCCGCGTCGTCCGCCAGCGCGGCGAGGACGGGCGGGACGAGCATCCGCTTCTGGTCCTCGTTCACGTCCAGGACGGCCTGGAGGATGCGGAAGTCGTAGGCGTTCTGGCGCGCCGTCCGGTGGAGGGCCTGCACGTCCTTCGGGAAGCAGCTCCCGCCGAAGCCGATGCCGGCGTACAAGAAATTGGGCCCGATGCGCGAGTCGGTGCCGATGCCGCGCCGCACTTGGTCCACGTCCGCGCCAGCGCGGTCGCAGAGGTTCGCGATCTCGTTCATGAACGTGATTTTGGTGGCCAGGAGCGCGTTCGCCGCATACTTCGTCATCTCGGCGCTCTCCTCGTCCATCACCAGGATCGGGTTGCCGTTGCGAACGAACGGCTCGTAGAGCCGCCGCATGACCTCGGCCGCGCGCTCCGACGACGCGCCGATGACGACGCGCTCGGGCTTCATGAAGTCGTCGACGGCCGCGCCCTCGCGGAGGAATTCCGGGTTCGAGACCACGTCGAACTCGAGGCCCGTGATCAAGCCGTGCGCGGCGACGGCTGCCGTGACGCGCCGGGCCGTCCCGACCGGGACGGTGCTCTTGTCCACGAGCACCTTGTAGCCCCAGTCCGGGTGCGCCGCCAGCAGGGCGCCGATCTGGTCGGCGACGCCGAGGACGTACTGGAGGTCGGCCGAGCCGTCCTCGGCGGGCGGCGTGGGGAGCGCGAGGAAGACGACGTCGGCCGGCGCGAGCGCCTCGGCGAGGTCGGTGGTGAAGATGAGGCGGCCCTCGCGGCGCCCGCGCTCGAAGGCGACCTCGAGGCCGGGCTCGTAAATGGGGAGGTGGCCGTTACGGAGGGCGGTCACCTTGTCTGCGTCGATGTCGACGCAGGTGACAGAGTTGCCCATCTCGGCGAAGCAGGTGCCGGAGACGAGTCCGACGTATCCGGTGCCGACGACTGCGATGGTCATGGGAGTGGGTGGCTGAGGGGGGCTGAAAGCGGCCGGTCGGTCCGGCCTAGACGTTTTCGCTCTGGAAGAGCGCAGGGACCGTCTGCGCGAGCAGGCGGAGGTC
>CAYPVZ010000798.1:0-1612 GCA_964414235.1 uncultured Rhodothermales bacterium
TCGATGAGGCGCGTCTCGCGGTTGTCGTCGGAGACGCCCCAGCCGAGGTCGGCGCTGATGAGGCCGCGGTCGGTCCAGCGGACGAGCGTCTGGCGGGAGATGCGGAGCGCCTCGGAGAGCTCGTCGAGGCGAAGGGTCTTGCGGTCGTCGGTCGTCGTCATTGGGGAGCCTGGGGCGTCGGGTGGATAGAGATGATTGTTTCGACGGACGTCTTACGCCCGAGGCCCCGAAATGCTCCCTTCCGACCTCCGGGAATCTCGTCCGTCGGCGCCCATTCAACCCACACAGTTCCCCCGGGACGCTGCCGCTAGCGAAGCGCCCGGTCGGTCAGCTCGTCCAGTTCGTCGGCCGACAGGACACGCCACGTGGGCGATGCCAGCGCGCCGGTCGACGTCCGCCCGAACGTGGCCCGCAGGAGCAGCGTCTTGCCGGTCTCCGGCGCGCCCTCGGCGAACGAGGCCGGCGTGAAGCGGAACACGAACGTGGCCTCGGTCGGATCGAACCCGAGCTGGCGACCGACGAGATCGACCAGATAGCGGGCGTCATCGGTAATGACGGCGCTGTTCGACGCCCGGTCGTCGATGACGACGGTGCGTGGCCGGCGCTCGTCGTCGCACGGGAAAACGCGGACGCGAGCGGCCTGCTCGGTGGCGTAGGTGCGCCACGTGAGAACCTCGTCGTGCGTCTGCGCTGCGAGGCGGGGGCCGGCGAGGAGCAGGCCCACGAGAACGAATCGGATCATGGTTTCGAGGGTCGAGTGCGCGGGGGACGACTCTCCCTTTAGACCCGGATCCTGCCGAAGTCTACCCTCGGCACCCCATCTTTTTTGTTTCCGATTGGTTACACGGAGGCACGAGCCAGTTCGACGGCCCGCCAGAAGTACCAGGCCGCGAGGCTGCGCCAGGGCGCGTAGGGCTCGCCGAGAGCACTCATCTCCCGCGCCGTGGGCCGTGCCTCCAGCCCGGCGACGATGCGGACGCCCTCCTGCACGCCGAGGTCGGCAGCCGGCCAGACGTCGGGCCGGCCGAGGTTGAAGATGAGCACCATCTGCGCCGTCCACGGGCCGACGCCCCGCACGGCCGTGAGCGCCGCGATGACCTCGTCGTCGGCCATCCCGAGCAATTCGTCACGCGTCGGGAGCGACCCATTGAGGTGCCGCCCGACCAGATCGCGGACGGCCGCCGTCTTGGCACGGGAGAGGCCGCACGCACGGAGCGTCTCGTCCTCGGCCGTCGCCAGCGCCGCGGCGTCGATGCGCCCCTCGGCCGCGAACGCGTCGAGCACGCGACCGTGGATGGTGCCCGCGGCCTTGCCCGAGAGCTGCTGGTAGACGATGCTGCGGAGCAGCGCCGGCAGCGTCTCGTCCGGCCGCGCCGTCAGCGTCGGCGGCCCGACGCGGGCGATGACGTCGCCGAGGGCGGGGTCGGCCGCCGCGAGCGCCTGACTGGCGGAGACGGCGTCGTAGGGGAGGTCAGAGCTCAGGACGATCGAGGCGGGTGGCGCGCGCAGGATCGCACCGGGCTCTGACAACCGCCAGTCAGCGAGCCGACTCGTCCCCGTAGATCAGGGTTACGACGCGGCCGCTCCGGGTGATGTAGCCGCGGTACATGCC
>CAYPVZ010000799.1:0-1607 GCA_964414235.1 uncultured Rhodothermales bacterium
CGTCTCGGTCGAGGACCTCGCCTACCGCTACAACCCGGGCTCGACGTTCTTCACCGGCGACGAGCTGGCCGACGTCGGGCTGGGCTACGAGGACGTCAACCAGACGACGGTCCACAACCTGGGCGTGCGCGGCTCGGTGCAGCTCGTGCTCGGAGGGCGCCAGCCGGGCGCGCTCTCGGAGCTCGACCGCGAGCTGCAGCGCCAGTTCTCGGGCGGACTCTCGGGCCTGCGCTTCGCCGTCGAACCCTTCTACGGCCGCGTCCAGTTCGACGATGCCTTCGTCTACCGCGACCAGGCGTTCGCAGGCGCCGAGGTCGGGCTGGAGCTCGGTCCCCTCATCGGCGTCCGCGCCTACTACGGCCGCGGCGTCGACCCCGGCGATCCGACGACGGCCGAGGGCATCCAGATGGCCGGCGGCGCGCTCCGGCTGCGCCTCAGCGACGGCGACGGCCTCGTCCCGTTCCTCACCGTCGGCGGCGGCTACCTCGACGTGCTCGACGGCTACACGTCCGACGCCCGCGCCGAGGCCGACGACGCGCTCGCCCAGGACCGGCCGTTCGCGGCGGGCGGCGTCGGTGCGGAGCTGCCGCTGGGGTCGCGGGTCCGCGCGGTGGCCGAGGTGCGGGCGCTCGTGATGAGCGCGCAGGACGAGGCCGACGTGAGCCGCCCCGCGGAGGTCTCCGCGAGCCCGCTGCTCCGGGCCGGCGTCTCGGTCGGCCTCGGCGGGCGCGCGGCCGACCGCGTCGCCGTCGTCCGCCAGGAGGACCTGGAGCGCGAGCGGGCGGGCTTCGAGGCCGAGCTGGCGGACGACCGGGCGCGCGCCGCCGAGCGCGAGGCGGAGCTCGACGTGCTCATCGCGGCGGCCGAGGCCCGCGGCGACTCGCTCGCGGTCGCGCGCTACGCGGCCGAGCGCGCCGGGCTGGCCGACGCCTCCGCCGAGGCGGCGCCACCGGCGACCGCCGCGCCGCGCCCGGCACCGCACCTGGTGACGATTCCGATCCCGGAGCAGGGCGAGCTCTACGTCCGCTACGGCGACCCCGGCGGCGTCCAGATCGGCGAGGGCTTCTACGAGGCGCCGGAGGCGGGCACGGCACCGGGCGCTGCGCTGAGCGAGGCCGACGTCCGCGAGCTCATCCGGGCGGCGCTGCGCGAGACGGTCGCCGCGCAGGGCGGATCGGTGACCGACGCCGACCTCGCCGCCGTGCAGCAGCAGGTCGAGGACCGGCTGGCGGACCGCATCGCGTCGCGGCTGGCGCCGCCGGCGGGCGCCTCCGACGCGCGCATCGCGGCGCTGGAGGCGCGCCAGGACGAGCTCATCGACGAAATCCGCTCGCTCCGCGTCGAGCTGCTGACGCGGCAGGCGGAGACCCCCCTCGTCATCCAGCCCGGCGCCTCGCCCGTGCCCGCCGCCCCGGCCCTGCCGCCCGAGGCGGGGACGGTCGGGCCGGCACCGGTCGAGAGGCGGCCTGTCCGCGATCTCGTCGCCTCGCCCGTGAGCGGCGTCGCCGTCGGGCGCGGGCCGGACAACCTGCTGATCGGCGTCCGCGCCGACGTGCCGTCGGGGGGCCGGCTGCGCTACCTGCCCGAACTGCTCCTCGGCGTCGGCA
>CAYPVZ010000800.1:0-1599 GCA_964414235.1 uncultured Rhodothermales bacterium
GACTCGGCCGGGGGGCGCCGTGCCCCGCTGGCGGCGCGTGTCGCCAGCCGGGCGGAGAGGAGCCGCCGCGCGGGTTCGAGGCGTTTGGGACCGGGTTCAAGCGCCTTTCCGACGGGTTCAAGCGCCTCTCCGACAGGTTCACTATGGCCCACCCCGGATGCAGGAGGGCTCGGTCCCGGAGTGCTCAGGATGCGCTGGCGGCGGCTACGCCTCGGCGGTGCGCGGCGCCGCCAGCGCGACGGGATAGGCGCGGACGGGGGCGTCGATGCCCTTGAGCTGGAGCTCGCGCGGCGCGGCGTAGGCGACGGCGCCGTCCGTCCGGGCGCGGACGTCCTCGGAGACCAGGACGCCGCCGGGCGGGCAGGCGCCCTCCAGCCGCGAGGCCAGGTTGACGCCCCGTCCGATGGCCGTGAACTCCACCAGCTCGTCCGACCCGAAGTTGCCGACCGTGACCTCCGCCTGGTGGATGCCGATGCGGAGGTCGATGGGATGGGACAGCCCGTCGGCCTCCCAGGCGGCGCGGAGGCGGGCCATGGCCCGCTGCATCTCGGCCGCCATGGCGACGGCGCGGCGGGCCTGCTCGTCGGGCTCCATCGGGTCGGCGGCGCCGAAGAGGACCATGATGCCGTCGCCCATGAACTTGTCCAGCGTGCCGCCGTGCGCGTCGATGAGGGCCACCATCTCGTTGAGGTACTCGTTGAGCAGGGCCGTGACGCGGTCGGGCGGCGTCGCCTCGGAGAGGCGCGTGAAGCCGGCGAGGTCGGTGAAGACGACGGTCACGGGCCGGCGCTCGGCCTCGACGGCCACGTCGCCCTCCTGGTTCAGGATGCGGTCGACGACCTTCTTGGGGAAGTACTTCTGGAGGCGCGAGCCGCGGACGATCTCGGCGAGCTGGGCGCGCACCTGCTCCTGGAGGGTCGCGTTGAACTCGGAGAGCTGGCCGTTGAGTTGCTCGACCTGGGCCTTCTCGTCGGCCAGCTCGCGCGTCCGCTCGGCGACGACGCCTTCGAGATGGTCGGCGCGGGCGCGGAGCTGGGCGGTGCGCGCCGTGTAGCCGCCGGCGACGAGGCCGACCGCCAGCAGGGCGCAGAGGGCGAGGAACCAGCGCGTCTGCCAGACATGGGGCCGCAGCGTGAAGGCAAGCGTGGCGTCGGTGTCGCTCCAGACGCCGTCGCCGTTGTCGGCCTGGACGCGGAAGGTGTAGGGGCCCGGGGCGAGGTCGGTGTAGTAGGCGGCGCGGCGCGTGCCGGCGTCGGTCCACTGCTCGTCGCGGCCGTCGAGGCGGAAGCGGTGGCGGACGCGCTCGGGGGTGAAGTAGCTGAGGCCGGCGTAGGCGAACTCGAACTCGGAGGCGCCCGGCGCCAGCGTGAGCGGCCCGCCGTCGGCCGCGACCCGCGCGCCGTCGACGCGCATGCCCTCGATGACGACGGGCGGCGGCCGGCGGTTGGTGCGGATGCGGGCGGGGTCGATGAGGGCGACGCCGCCGTTGGTGGGGACGTAGAGGCGGCCGTCGCGGGCGCGAGCCCCGGCGGGCTGGCTGCCGCCGTTGGCCTCGGCGCTCGGGAGCCCGTCGGTGCGGTCGTAGAGCGTCATGCGGAC
>CAYPVZ010000801.1:0-1576 GCA_964414235.1 uncultured Rhodothermales bacterium
GCGTTCGCGGAGATCGACGACCTCCGGCCGAGCGACGTGCTCGTCCTGGTGCCCGACCTCGCGAGGTACGCGCCGCTCGTCGACGCCGTCTTCGGGGCCGAGGACGCGGCGCCGGGCCTGCGGATTCCCTACCACGTGGTCGACCATCCGCACGCCCCCGCGCTCCGCGTCGTCGAGGCGTTCGGGCGCGCGCTGCGGCTCCACGACGGGCGCGTCACGGCGTCGGAACTGCTCGACCTTCTGGGGACGCCGGTCGTCCGCCGCGCGGCCGGGATCGCGGAGGACGAGTTGCCGCGGTTGCGCGCGTGGGTTCGGGAGGCCGGCGTCTGCTGGGGGCTCACGGCCGAGCGGAAGGCCCGCTTCGGCCTGCCCGAGGACGACCTCCACACGTGGCGCTTCGGCCTCGACCGGTTGCTCCTCGGCGTGATGACCGGCGCGCCTGGCGCAACCGGCGATGGCCTCGTGCTCGGCCACCTCCCCTGCGACGCCGCCAGCGCCGACCCGGGCCTCCTCGGCCGCTTCTGCGAGTGGGCGGAGGCGCTCTTCGCCGCGCTCGACGCCATCGACCACCCGGCGACGCTCGACGGGTGGCCTGCCAAGCTGGTGGACTTCCTGGACCGCGTCTTCCTCGCGCAGGACGACGAGGAGATCGAGGCTGTCGTCTTCCTCCGCCAGCAGGCGCAGGAGCTGGAGCACCTCCACGGGCTGGCGGGAAGCCCCGGCGAGGCCGTCTCGTTTCGGACCGTCCGCGCGCATCTGGACGGGGCGGCGTCGCGGTTCGAGCGCCGCGAGCCGGTCCTCACCGGCCGCGTGACCGTCGCCGACCCGCAGGTCCTGCGGCACGCGCCCCACCGGGTCGTGGCGCTGCTCGGCCTCAACGACGGCGTGTGGCCGCGTCCCGAGACGCCGCCGGGCTTCGACCTGATCGCCCGCGCTCCGCGCCCGGGCGACGCCAGCCCGCGCGCCTTCGAGAAGCAGCTCTTCCTGGACGCCGTGCTGTCGGCCCGCGACCGGCTCATCCTGAGCACCGTCGGGCGGAGCCAGAAGGACAACGCCGAGCGCGCCGCCTCGGTCTGCCTCGACGCGTTCCTCGACGCCGCCCGCCGCCACTGGGGTGATGATGCCCGCCAGTTGGTTGTGGCGCATCGCCTCCAGCCGTTCGCGTCGGACTACTTCGGCGGCGGGCTCCGCAGCTACGCCGCGCAGCACCGCGTTCGGCCGGTCGAGGCCGCCGGCGCGTTCTTCGGCGCGTCCGACCGGCTGGCGGACGCCGAGGCCGTCGAGACGGTGTCGCTCTACGACCTCGCCGAAGCCTGGATCAACCCGAGCAAGCACGTCCTCCGGCGGCGGCTCCGCGTCTCGCTCGACCTCGACGACGACGCCGTCCAGGACGACGAGCCGGTCGTGCTCGACAGTCTGGACGCCTATCACCTCCGCGAGGCCGTTCTGGAGGCGCTCCTCGCCGGCCTCGACGACGACGCGCTGACGGCTCGCGTCTTTCGAAGCGGGCGGCTGCCGGGCGGGGCGCCGAGCGCCTCCTGGATCCGCCGCGCGCGCGAGGAGACGGCGCCCATCG
>CAYPVZ010000802.1:0-1575 GCA_964414235.1 uncultured Rhodothermales bacterium
GGCCACGGGCGGCGTCGGGCGCGGCACGGCGCGCGGGTCGACGATGGCGACGCCGTCCTGCGTCGGGAAGTAGAGCCGGCCGTCGGGCGCGCGGCTTCCTGCCGGCTGGTGGCCCCCGTTGCCCTCCCGGTTGCGGAGCCCGTCTGCTTCGGTGAACGCCTGGATGGTCAGCGAGCGCGCGGTGCCGGCCGCCACGGCATCGGCGTCGGCGCGGCCGATGGCGAAGAGGCCGGCGTTGGAGTTGATCCAGAGCCGGCCGTCGTCGTCGGGGAGGACGCGGTGGAGACTGTTGTCGAGGAGGCCGTCGGCTTCGGAGAGACAGGCGAGGGCGCCGCTGCGGAGTGAGGCGCGCCCGTGTCGGTCGAGCCGGCAGAGGCCGCGGTCTTCGGTCGCGATCCAGAGCACGCCACGCTCGTCTTCGGAGACATCGCGGACGTTGTCGGAGGCGAGCCCCTCGGCTGCGCCCAGCCACTCGATGGTGCCCGAGGTCGTCCGGCGCCCGAGGCCCCGTTCGGCGCTCCCCAGCAGGATCTCGCCGCGTCGCGTCTCGACAAGCGCCAGCAGGCGCGCCCCTCCGACCTGTTCGCACGTCCACCGCCAGCCGCTGGCGGTCGGCGTGCCGCGGATCAGCCGACCGTTCCCGCCAGCCCAGATCCGCCCGGTCCGGTCCTCCATGAGGGCATCGAGATAGAGGGTGGTTCCGCAGACCTCGACCGTCGCCATCACCGGCCGGGGCCGACCGGCCTCCATCCGGAACAGGCCGATGTCGGTGCCGATCCAGAGCGCATCGCGCCGGTCCTCCATCAGCGACGTCACGATGACGGCACCGGGCAGCTCGACGCCCTCCGCCGGCCGGCCGCCAACGAGCCGAATGAGGCGGCGCCCCTCGAACCACAGGCCGGCCCAGACCGAGCCGTCGCGGGCCGCGAGTACGGGGTAGACGTTCCGCCCGCCCAGCCCCTCTTCGGCGCTAACGACGGAGACGACGCGGCGTCGGACGTGGCTCAGACCACTTGCCCCGCCGACCCAGACGTCGCCATCCGGACCGACGACGAGGGGGACGGATGCGCCAGCCGAGGTTGCGAGGCGGAGGACAGGCGTCGTCTCGCGGTAGAGCCAGTCGCCCTGGACGAACCACGCGGCGCCATCCGGCCCGGCGACGACGCTGAGGCTCAGGACACCGCCGGGGGCGTCGACGGCGGGCCACAGCCGGCCCGCCTCGTCGAACCGGGACCACGTGCCTGCCACCGGGTGCGCGGCCCAGTGCCGTCCGTCGGGCGTGGCGGCCAGCATGCTCACGTCCGCGCCCGGCGCAACGAACGTGTACCCACCGTCGCGGAACCGGACGAGGCCCGTCGGCCCCCCCAGCCAGAGCGTCCGGTCGGCGCCGAGGAGGGAGTGGGTGAGGTTCCAGCCGTCGGGGAAGGGATAGCGCCGAGCCCGACCCTGGCGGACGTGGACGACGCCTGTGGGCTGGAACAGCCAGGTCTCGTCGTCGGGCCAGCGCCACAGGGCGAAGATGGCGCCGGCGGCCGTCGTGCCGGGCGCTATGACCTGCTCCCAGCGCCGCCGGAT
>CAYPVZ010000803.1:0-1574 GCA_964414235.1 uncultured Rhodothermales bacterium
TCGTGGCTCCGCCCCTGGTTCGTGGCGTCGGCGCCGGGGCCGGGCTCGCCGGTCTGGGTGGCCGCGCCCTGCTCGGCGTCCGGGTGCTCGTCCGCCGAGGGCGGGACCTGCACGTTGCCGGTCGTCTCCGGGTCCGCGGCGTCGCTGGCGACGGCCTCGGCAGGCTGGCTGACCTCCGCCTCGTCGGCCGGAGCCTCCTCGACGGCCGCCTCGGGCGTCTCCTCTTCAGGCGCCTCCACCGGCTCAGGAGCCGGTTCGGCCTTCGCCGGAGCGGCGGCCTTCGGAGCGGCCGGGCTCGTCGACGCGTCGCCCGAGCGACGGCGCGAACGGCGCGTCTTGCGCTTGCTGCCCGAGCTCTCGCGCTCCTCGTTGAAGTCGACCAGCTCGACGATCGCCATCTCGGCCGCGTCGCCGCCGCGCTGGCCCAGCTTCACGATGCGCGTGTAGCCGCCCGGGCGGTCGCCGATCTCGCCCGCGATCTCGTCGTAGAGACGCTTGACCGCCTCCTTGTCGCCGAGCTGGCGGAAGGCCTGGCGGCGGCTGGCCGTCGAGTCGTCCTTGGCCTTGGTGAGGATCGGCTCGACGAAGATGCGGAGCGCCTTCGCCTTGCCGAACGTGGTCTTGATTCGCTTGTGCTCGATGAGCGCGGCCGACATCTGCTGGAGCGTCGCCTTCCGGTGGGAGGCGTCGCGGCCGATCTTCTTGAGCTTGTTACCGTGTCGCATTGCAGTTCAGGGTTCGGGGGTTCGGAGCCGAGGGCGCAGGCCGGAGCGAGCGCCCTCCTCCCAACGCGCCCTTAGTTCATTTCGCCGTAGCGCTCGACGTCCATCCCGAAGCGGAGACCCCGCTCGTCGAGGACCTGGACGAGCTCCTGGAGGCTCTTGCGCCCGAAGTTCCGGAACTTGAGCATCTCGCTCTCCTCCCGGCGGACGAGGTCGCCGATCGTCTTGATGGACGCGGCCCGGAGGCAGTTCTGCGCGCGCACCGACAGGTCGAGGTCGTCGACCGACTGGTGCAGAATCGCGCGGACGCGCTGGACCTCGGCGTCCACCTCGGTCTCCTCCGCCGTCTCGCCGGACGACGCGTCGACCTCGACGAACAGGCCGATGTGATCGCGGAGGATCGCGGCGGCGTTCGTGAGCGCGTCCTCGGCCGAAAGCGAGCCGTCCGTCTCAACCTCGAGCGTCAGCCGCTCGTAGTCGATCTTGTCGCCCACGCGGGTCGGCGTGACGTTGTAGCGGACGTTGAGGATCGGGGTGAAGATGGAGTCGACCGCGACGACACCGATCGGGTCGTCGGCCCGCTTGTTCTCGTCCGCGCCGACGTAGCCGCGGCCCGTCTCGATGCGGAGGTCGATCCGGACGTCGGCGTCCTCGGCGAGCGTCGCGATGTGGTGGTCCGGGTTGAGGACCTCGAAGTCGGCCGTGTTGTCGGCGATGTCCTTGGCGGTCCACGCACCCTGGCCTTCCAGGTGGATCGAGACCGAGCCCTCGTCCTCCTCGTCGGCCCGGAAGCGGACGCCCTTGAGGTTGAGGATGATCTCGGTGACGTCCTCGGTGACACCGGGGATCGTC
>CAYPVZ010000804.1:0-1566 GCA_964414235.1 uncultured Rhodothermales bacterium
CTCCCGGGCCCCGGCCGCGCGCGGCGCGCCGCCCGGCAAGAATTCATCAAGGTTTTCCAAGCCTGTCTTCCGCGGACCCGCCCGGTCCGGCCCGCGCAATCCCTGCGCGCCGACCGCGGGCCCGCCCTCTCCTATCCGGCCTCTCCAGGGGCCGGTGGGCGCCCGACGCCGCCAGTCCCCGGCGGCCCGGGCGCATCGTCCGCGGCCGGTCTGCACGTCCCGGCCCGGACCCAACCGTCGCACCGGCCGCCCTGCACGGCGGCCGGCGCGACGGCAACGACCAGAAGACGACCGCGGCGGAGGAGACGCCTGGCACCGGATAGAAGAACCCTTTCAGCGCCATGGACTTGGACGTCCTCCCCTCGCCATTTCGGCGGAGGGGGAATCGGCGACTGCCGCGGCGCCCGCCTTCCCGGCATCCTGTCCTCTCCCGTCGGCGCCCGAACGCCGCGGCGCAGGGGCGGGAAGCTTGGCAGGAGGACGGGCGAATGGCTCAGGACTGGATCATCGACGTGCTGGCGGATCTGCGTCAGCACGCGGTTCGGAACTACCACATGCGGCTCGCCGAGCAGCTCGACGACGCGATCCTGATCGCGGCGGTGGAGCTGAGGGCCGGTGATTCGGCCTTTGATTCGGCCTTCGAGGCCGAGTCGCGTCGTCCTGGGGTCGGCGCGACCGTCTTGAGTCCGCCTTTCCGAGCCTGATCGGAGGGTCCGGCGAAAAAATTCGGCGCCTCGTCGCCGCCCCGGCGGCGGCGAGGCTCTCGGACCCCCTCCGCGCGGTGTACTTGCGCGGGGGCGCGAATACTTGCGTCCGGCGCGCACCCCGCGTCGACGGACTCCTGCGATCCGGGCCCGGTCGCGGGGCCCGTCGGCCTTCCCATTCGCAATTTCCGGTTGTATGAACCGTTCCTGTCGCTACTGTAGCGAGCGGGACCAGAGGGCGGCGGGGATGGCCGCGCTTCCGGGCCCGTCGACAGGGACGGCGGAGCTCTGGGGCGCCGCCGTCCTCCCCTGCCGGCGGAACCGCTCCGGAGGCCGGCCCGACGGGAACGGCGCGCATGCAGGACAGGCTACAGACCATCGTCGAATCGACCCTCGCGGTCTCGGGCCAACCCGGCCTGACGCGCCTGCTGCGGCAGGTGCGGACGCTCTACGACCTCGACAACTGCATCTACTACGCCCTGAATCTCGGCGGCCCCCGCGCGGGGGCCGAGTTCGGGGCGATGACCTATCCCGAGGCCTGGCACGCCCGGTACGAGGAGGTCCGCTACCGCGACCTCGACCCCGTGGTCCGCGCCGCCCTCGGCGGCTTCGCCCCGATCGACTGGGTCGACCTCGACTGGACCGGCCGCCCCGTCCGCCGCCTGCTGGCCGAGGCGCGGGAGTTCCGCGTCGGCGACCACGGCTACACCGTCCCGATCCACGGCCCCGGCGGCCAGTTCGCGATGTTCTCCGTCTCGAAGCAGTGCCCCGACGACGCCTGGACGCGCCTGCTGGCCGAGGTCGCGCAGGAGCTGCTGATCGTCGCGCACCACGTCCACCGCCAGGCGCTGGAGATCACCGG
>CAYPVZ010000805.1:0-1562 GCA_964414235.1 uncultured Rhodothermales bacterium
GACGAGCGGGCGGCGGCGTTCGTGGCGCTGGGGTGGGGGAGAGCCACGGGGCGGCCGGCCGCGGTCGTCACCACGAGCGGGACGGCCGTCGCCAACCTGCTCCCGGCCGCCGTCGAGGCGGATGCGGACGGCGTGCCGCTGCTCCTGCTCACGGCCGACCGGCCGCCGGAGCTGAGGGAGACGGGCGCCAACCAGACCGTCCGCCAGCCGCCCGTCTTCCAGGACGTGGCGCGGTGGGCGCTCGATCTGCCGGTCCCCACCACCGACGTTCCCGCGCGGTGGGTCCTCTCGACGGCCGCGCATGCCGCGCAGCGCGCCCGCCAGCCGGCCGGGTCTGTCCACCTCAACCTCCCGTTCCGCGAGCCGCTGGCGGCGACGCCGGACGGGACCGATGGCGCGTCGTACCTCGCGGACGTGAGCTGGTGGGCCTCCGGCGATCGACCCTTTGTCTCTGCGAGCGAACGTGATCTAGCCGACGTTGCCCAGGTCGATCCAGATCTCATCGACCGGATCGTGCGGGCGGCGCGGGGCGTGATCGTCGCGGGCGACCTCGGCGGGGATCCGGGAGACGAGCGCGCCGCCAGCGAACTGGCGGACACGCTGGGATGGCCGCTCCTGCCCGACCTCCGGTCCGGGCTGAGGATCGGCGCGCCGGCCACGGTGCCGTACATCGATCTCGTGCTCACGAGCGAACGGGCGCGAGCCCTCTGCCCGGACGTCGTGATCCACCTCGGCGGCCGGATCGTCTCGAAGCGGCTCGGCCGCTTCGTGGCCGCCGCTCGGCCCGCGACCTATCTCCAGGTCCGAGCCCATCCATCCCGCGTCGACCCCGACAGCGTGGTCACCGACCGGCTGGCGGCGCCCGTGGCCGTGGGGGCGGCCGCACTCCAAAGCGCCGGCCTGAGCCGAGATCTGGCCTGGCGGTCGGCCTGGGCGGATGCGTCCGATGCCGTCGCCGATGTTCTGGGGCGGCTGGACGGGCTGAACGAGGTCACCGTCGCGCGTGACGTTGCGCAGTCGCTGCCAGAGGCGGAGACGCTCGTGGTCGCCGCCTCGATGCCGATTCGAGATGTCGAGGCGTTCGCCAATCCGGTGCGGTCGGCCGTCACGGTCGTCGCCAACCGCGGGGCGAGCGGGATCGACGGGACCGTCGCCACGGCCGTCGGCGTCGCGCGGGCGCGCCGTGCGCCCGTCACGCTGCTCCTCGGCGACCTCGCGTTGCTCCACGATCTCACCAGTCTCGCGCTCCTCCGCGATGGGCCGCCGGTGACCGTCGTCGTCGTCAACAACGACGGGGGCGGCATCTTCCACCGGCTGCCGGTCGCCTCCGGCTCCGGGGCGCTGGCGGATGCCACGTTCGAGCGGTTCTTCGGGACGCCCCACGGGCTCGGCTTCGAGCACGCCTCCCGCCAGTTCGGGCTGGCTTACCACGCGCCGTCCACGCGGTCGGCGTTCGAGGAGGCCCTCCGCGCCGCCCGCCAGTCGGGCGCCTCGGCGCTCATCGAAGTCCGGACCGACCGGGCCGAGCAGGCGGCCCTCCGGGCGCGCATCGAGGCTGAGGT
>CAYPVZ010000806.1:0-1561 GCA_964414235.1 uncultured Rhodothermales bacterium
GGATGGACGGTGTGCAGTTCTTCACCCGGCAGAAGGCGATCACCAGCCGCTGGCTCGACCCCAGCCACGGCGGCATCGAGCTGGGCTTTCCGCAAAACGCCTGACCACAAACCCCGCGAGCGTGCGCGTCTGTGGGCGACACGCTGGAGGACATCATGACGAAAGCCGGACTCGTGGCGACGGCATGGACGAGCGCCGGGGACGCCTCACCGATGCGACCGCCCGCGATCAGCCCGGTCCCCATCGCCGAACGCGTCGCGGCGGTGGCGGAGGCGGGATTCGTCGGGATGGGGTTGATCGCCGACGACCTGGCCGTGATCAAGTCATCGATGGGCTTCCCCGCGCTGCGCGATCTCATCGCCGACTACGGGCTCGGTCATGTCGAGATCGAATTGATCGAACGATGGTGGATCCCCCGCGGCGAGACCGGCCATTCCTATGATGTCCGCGACCTCCTTTTCGAGGCTGCGGACGTCCTCACGCCGGCGTTCATCAAGATCGGTTCCGAACTGGGACAGCCGACGCCACACCTCGACGCACTCGCCGAACCGCTTCACGAACTCGCCACGCAGGCCGCCGAACACGGCACCCGTATCGCCGTCGAGACGATACCGTTCTCGATCATCCCGACTGTGGCGATGGGCGCCGAACTCGTCACGTCGTGCGGCCACGGGTCGTGCGGTTTGATGCTCGACGCCTGGCATGTGTTCCGCGCCGGCACATCACTGGACGAATTGTCCTCCGCGCTGACGCCCGAGTTGATCGTCGGTGTCGAACTCGACGATGCCGCCGCCACCGTCACCGGCTCGCTGATCGAGGACACCGTCAACCATCGACTGTTGTGCGGTCAGGGCTCGTTCGACTTGGTCGGACTGGTTGAGGTGTTGCGCGCCAAAGGGTTCGAAGGTCCGTGGGGTGTGGAGATCCTGTCGGAATCTTTTCGTCGCTTGCCAGTCGCCGACGCGGTGAAGCTGGCCGCCCAGTCGACATTTTCGGTGCTGTAGGTCGCTCCAGCGAGCGTGCCCAACCGCGGGAATCGCCGAGTGTGGGGATGCGGGTAACCAGAGCCCGTATCCGACGGGCGTGTCCCCACACTCGGCGACGTCTCGTGTCGCCGCCGGAGCGGCTCCGTGTCTCTAGAGGATGTAGAGCATCTCCTGATAGGTGGGCAGCGGCCAGAGATCGTCGGCTACAACGCCTTCCAGCGCATCAGATGCGGCGCGGACCGCGTCCATCTTCGGCAACAGGCTCGCCGCATGGGCGGCCTCCTCGGCGGCGGAATCCCCCCCGTGTTCGGCCAATCCCGCCTTGAGCGCCGCCAGCGCCGCCGTCAGCTCCGAGATCGGGGTGCTGACGCTCTCCAGCATGGTCATGTCCGGCTCGATACCGGCCTTCTTGAGCGCGGCGACGTTCTGCGCCAACTCGGTCTGGTAGCGAACGGCCGCGGGCAGGACCACCGTCGACCCCAGTTCCAGGGTCAGCTTGGCCTCGACACCGATGGTCAGCGCGTACATCTCGAGGCGGACCTCGTAGCGGCTGTGCAGTTCGAGCTCACTGAACA
>CAYPVZ010000807.1:0-1559 GCA_964414235.1 uncultured Rhodothermales bacterium
TGGCAGGCGTTCGAACTGGTCCCGGTCGCCGAGACGGTCCCGGGCGCCGCTCCGCCGCCGCCGCGGGCAAACTCGCCCCGCGGGCGGCGCGCGTCGCCCGCCGCAGGCTCCGAGCGCCCGGCTCCCTCGTGGGGCCGGGCGCTTCGCGTTTAGACCCCCGCCGCCCGCAGCGGGCGGATGACGCGGTCGACGAGCGCGTCTTCCAGCGCGTCCTCCTCCACCCACGCGTCGTCGATCCACAGCCCCAGCGTGGAGCGGACGCCCGCGCGGACGCCGGCCCGCTTCTGCGCCAGCACGTGCGCCTGGTCGCGCCCGCTGGCGATGGCCGCGCGCACCGCGTCGCCGTCCAGCCCGACGGCCTCGGCGTGCGCCGCCAGCTCGGCCGGGCGGAGCGCCAGCTGGTGCTGGTACATCCGGTCGTGGAGCAGCCAGAAGCCGCCCTGCCGCGCCGCCTCCTCCGCCGCCATCGCCGCCGCCAGCGCGTTCGGGTGCGGCCGCAGCGGGAAGTGCCGGAACACGAACCGGACCCCCATCGGGTGGTGCTGGCGGATCTCGGCGACGATGTCGTGGACGTCCTTCGAGTATGGGCACTCGAAGTCGCCGTACTGGACCAGTGTGACAAGCGCGTCGTCGGGACCGGCCACGTGGTCGGCGTCGGAGAGGGGCGGGTTGAGAGGCATCGGTGGGACGCGGGCGAAGGGAAGGAGCTAGGCGACGCCGCCGTCGCCGCCGGCCCGCTCGATCAGCTCCACGATCTCGCGGACGGTCGTCGCCCCGCGGTCGCGGGCGTACCACTTGCGGAGCTCGCGGTAGCGGGCCTCCTTCTCCAGCGTCTGGCCCTCGCCGTAGAACCACGCCTGGAGGTCGGCCGGCCGCGGGCCCCACCAGCCGCGCTCGATGCCCTCGCCGTCCAGCAGGATCACGACCGGGATGGAGCGCGCCGTGCCGTTCGTCAGGTGCGCATCCATCAGGTCGAGGTGGTCGTCGCGGTCGAGCACGCGGAGGTCGAGGGTCGAAACCGCCTCGGCCAGCTTGGCGACGGGCGGGATGGTGCTCGTCGCGTCGAGGCACCAGTCCTCCATCAGCACGAGGAGGCGCCAGTCGCCCGGGACGGCCTCGGCGCGGGCCACCAGCTCGGCCGGTGCGCTGGCGCGCTCGGTGGCCGAGGTCCAGAGCTCGACGAAGTCCTCGGCGGCGTCGAGCCAGGCGTCGAACGGAGCGGCGGCCTCCCAGTCGGCCTGGCGGTCGGCAGTCTCGAAGGCGGGGTCGAAGTGGGTCGTCATGCGGGCAGAGGGGCGGAATGCCGCCCCTGTACGCCCGGCGCCGCGCGAGGTCTCCCACACGGACCGCCCGCCGCGCCAGTCGGGAGCGGAATCCACAAACCCGGGGGGATCGGTGCCCGCACGCCCCGGCCTCTCCCCGCTCCGCCCCGCACCCGCCTCCCCCCGACGAGATGCGGCCTCCGTCTCCCGCGAGGCGGCTTCCCCTCGAACCGAGCGCGCGGTGCCCCGACCTTCGCACGCGGCCTCCACCTGCGAGGATGCGGCCTCTCACCCGGA
>CAYPVZ010000808.1:0-1558 GCA_964414235.1 uncultured Rhodothermales bacterium
GTCGTCGGACGGGCTCTCGCGGTCGTCGGACGGGCTCTCGCGGTCGTCGGACGGGCTCTCGCGGTCGTCGGACGGGGGCGTCGCCAGCGGGGCGCGGTGGATGGCGCTTTCCCGGAAGCGTCACAGAGGGTCCGGTGCATGGCGGTACTTTCGCGGCTCTCGCTCCGCGCATCCCCCTTATGACCTTCCGTCTTTCGCTCGCCGCCTTTGCGCTGGCGCTCCTCCCGGTGGCCGCCGGCTGCCAGGGCTCCTCCGAGGGCACCGCCGACGTGTCCGACATCGAGAACGCCGGCCCGTTCGAGCAGGTGGCCTACAACGTGGGCTTCCAGTCCGGCCAGCAGTTCCTGTCGCAGGACTCGTCGTTCAGCTTCGACCGCTTCATGGACGGGTTCCGGAAGGGCGTCGCGGGCGACTCGGCCGAGATGGCCTACGCCATCGGGCTCCAGTACGGTCTCCAGATCCGCCAGGACACGCTGGGCACCATCGACCGGGAGATCTTCCTGGCCGGCCTCCGCTCGGCGCTCCGCGGCGACTCGATGCGGGTCTCGCAGGAGGCGTTCATGGCGGCGCAGGCCGTCGTGGAGGACTCGCTGGAGCTGCGCCGGCTGCGCGCCCAGGCGGCGTCCGACCCGTCGGCCCAGCAGCGGCTGGAGGCGATCCGCCGCAACGGGGCCACGGCCGACTCGTTCCTAACGGCGGCCAGCCGCAAGGAGGGCGTCCGTGAGCTCCGCGACGGCATCTACTACTCGGTGACGACGCCGGGCGAGGGCGCCAAGCCGCAGCCGGGCGACCGGGTCTCGATCCGCTACGTGGGCCAGTTCCCGAACGGCCAGGTGTTCGACCAGTCGCCCGAGGGCGAGACGGCGACGTTCTCGGTGGAGCAGGTGGTGCCGGGCTTCCGCGAGGCGCTCCTCGACATGAAGGAGGGCGAGACGCGGACGGTGTACCTCCCGGCGGACCAGGCCTACGGCATCCTCGGCCAGCCCGGCCCGGGCGGCCAGGGCGGCATCCCGCCGAACACGGCGCTCCAGTTCGAGATCACGCTCGTCGAGGTGGGCGGGAGCGCGCCGCCGCCGCAGTTCCAGCTGCCTCCGGGCATGGGCCAGTAGCCCTCCGCTGAGACGCTCGGTCGAGGCCGCTCCGCACGCGCGGGGCGGCCTCGTTCGCATCCGGCAGGCACCGTGCGGCGCATCGGTGCGAACTTGCCGCCCCCGGACCTTTCGCCGTGACCCGCCCCCGCCCCCTCGACGCGCCCGCCGACCGGCCGCTCGTCCTCCTCTCGAACGACGACGGCATCGACGCGGCCGGCATCGCGGTGCTGGCGGCGGCGCTGGACGGGATCGGCACGGTGGCCGTGGTGGCGCCGTTCCAGGAGCAGAGCGCGGTCGGGCACGCGATCACGGTCCGCGACCCGATGCGCGTGCACGAGTGGCCGTTCGACGGGCCGAGCGGGCCGGTGTGGGCGCGCGCGGTGACCGGCACGCCGGCCGACTGCGTCAAGATCGCCGTGCAGCGACTGCTGCCCCGGCCGCCGGACCTCGTCGTCTCGGGCATCAAC
>CAYPVZ010000809.1:0-1556 GCA_964414235.1 uncultured Rhodothermales bacterium
TGCTTCCTCACCTTGGCGTGAACACGGCGGAGGGCCAGCCTCGCCTCCTCCGAATGCTCCTGGACCGATGGAGGTCCTGCCGCGCATTCGAGTTCTCCTGCGGACACCGTGTGCACCCCCCTGCCGCAAGCTGGTCCAGTTCGTGTCCGCGGTGTCCGCGGCGCACAGCAGCGTCGCGGTGAGGGCGATGAGGGGCAGGCGACGTTCCCGTGGACGGGCGACCCGGCTGCCGCTCGCGCCCACCGCGACGCCGTCGGCGCCGTGGTCCGGAGCCTCGACGCGGACGTCGTGATCCTGCCCGAGACCGAGAACCTGGCGACGCTCCAGAAGCTGACCGATGAGTCGCTCGCCGGAATGGGCTACACGGCCGTCCTCGTCGATGGCCGCGACTCGTTCACGGGCCAGGACGTCGGGCTGCTTACACGCTTTCCGGTGGAGGCCTCCGGGCGAACCGACGAGCGGGTCGCCGTCGGTGTGAGCGACGAGCTCTACGGCGTCTCGAAGAACCTCTGGGCACGCCTTACGCTACCCGACGGAACGCCCGTGACAGTCGTCGGCGTCCACTTCCTCGCGCGGCCGGACGATGCGAGCCGACGCGACCGCCGGGACGCGCAGGCCGAGGTCATCCGCCAGCTGGTGGCGGCCGAGAGCGCGGCCGGCCGACAGGTCGTGGTCATGGGCGATTACAACGACTTCGACGACGCCGTCTTGGACCGCAACAGCTCCGTCCCGATCTCACGTGTCCTCGCGACGATCAAAGAGGCCGGACCGGGCGCAGCCGATGACCTCGTGTCCGTCCTTGGCGATGTGCCGCAGGCCCAGCGCTTCACGTCGTTCTACGACCGAGACGGCGACGAGCAGTTCGACGAGGGCGAGTTCAGCGCCATCGACCACGTCCTCCTCTCCCCCGCGCTCTACCGCCGCGTGCTCGACGTCCGCTACGTCCACGCGCACGACCCGCGCGAGGTGAGCGACCACTTCCCGGTCGTCGTCACGCTGGCGGACTAGATCGGCGGCTCCCGAGCGCGGCGCGGATCCTCCGGCGCCCGCTCCCGGTTGACCGGGTCCCTTCTCACCGAACCTCTTCTCATGACTCCCGACCGCCCCGCCGCCGAGTCCTGGCGCCGCGCCCTCGACGGCGACCGCGACGCGTTCAACGACGCCCTCGCTCCGTACACCGACACGCTCCGCGAGGCCGCTGCCCGCCAGCTCGAGGTCGACCGCGACCTCGTTACCGGTGAGCCGGCGGATGGCGAGCGGCCCGTGGACCTCACGCCCGAGGAGCTCGTCGGCGAGACGCTCGTGCGCGCCTGGGACCTTCGCGAGCGGTTCGACGGCGGCCGGATGGGCTTCCGCGCCTGGCTGCTCGGCCTGCAGACGCGATCGCTGGCCCGCTACTCGCAGGGCGAGGAACGCTACGCCCGGCGCAAAGCGATCTCGCTCGACGAGGAGCTGCCCACGGGCGAAGAGCAAGACGCCGTCGAGGAGCAGTTCTACGAGTTCCACCAGCCGTTCGACGTCGAACAGACCGTTGATCTGGTCTGTGAGAGCCTCGG
>CAYPVZ010000810.1:0-1556 GCA_964414235.1 uncultured Rhodothermales bacterium
ACGTGCCGCTCGTGATCGACGCGGCGCCGGCACCCGCACGCACGACGGGGCTCGCGTCAGCGACGGCGCTCATCCGGATGCTGCGGAGCGTCCGGCGTGGGGGATAGCTTGCGGACGTGACTGCCCTCGACCCTGGCGTCCGCCTCGCCCCGCCGACGCCGACCCTCGCCCACCGCTTCTGGTACGGCTGGACCCTGTTCTGGGTCGCCTTTTTCACGCTCCTCTTCAGCCCCGGCGTCGTCCTGCACTCGGCCTTCCGGCCGACGGCGCGGACGCTGCGGGCCTGGATGGTGCCCTGGGCGCGCGGCATCCTCGGCATGGCCGGCGTCCGCGTGCGTGTCGAGCGGCGGGCGCCGATGCCCGAGGGGCCGGTCGTGTTCGTCGCCAACCACGTCAACCTGCTCGACATCCCGGCCGTCATGGCCGGCGTCGGGCGGCCGTTCCTCTACGTGGCCCGGCACGAGCTCCGGAAGTGGCCGGTCGTCGGGTGGGTGCTGGAGAAGACGGCCTGCATGTTCATCGAGCGCGACAACCCGCGCAAGGCCATCGCCAGCCTCCAGCGCGCGGGCGAGCGGATTCGCGCGGGCGAGTCGGTCATGCTGTTTCCCGAGGGCGGGCGGAGCCACGGCCACCGGCTCCAGCCGTTCATGCGCGGGCCGTTCCTGTTGGCGGTCGAGGCCGGCGTGCCCGTCGTCCCGGTGACGATGATCGGCAACATGGGCGTGTTCGCGCGCGATGAGGGCACGGCCTGGCCCGGCCCGACCCGCCTCGTCGTCGGGGCGCCGATCCCGACCGAGGGGCTGGGGCGGGGCGACGCGGCGGCCCTGCTTGGCCGGGTCCGCGCGGCGATGGAAGCGGAGCTGGAGGCGTACGGGTAGCGGGTCCGGGGCCGGTCTATCTTGCCGACATGCGCGCGCTCGCCTTCCTGCTTCCGTTCGTCCTCGGCGCCTGCTCTCTGGGCGACTGCGGGTTCGATCGGTCGCGGTCCGAGACCGTCGGCGGCGTCCTGCTGGCGGACGGCTCGGGCGTGGGCGACACCCTGACCGTCGCGTTCGTCGTCGGCACGTACCCGCTCGTCGAGGTCGCGGTGGCCGACGGCCTGGGGGACCACCCGGAGGCCTCGCCCGACGAAGTCGCCGAGATCTTCTACGACGCGACGGCTTTTCACTACCCCGGCGGTGACGCCGCGCTGCCGTTCGTGACGTCCGTGCGCGGCGACACGGTGTTTGTGTACCTCGAAGGGTCGCTCGATCCGTCGATCTTCGTGCAGGCGTGCACGCCGGCCGAGGCCTCCGTCGAGGTTCGCGTCCGCGACCTCCTCGTGCCTCAGGGCGTCCTCGGCGCACGCGTGGCGGCGATCCCGATCGACGCGATCCCGACGGCCACCGCGGCGGTGCTCCGCCAGTCCGACGCCGCGCGCCGCGCGGCCCGCCCCATCACCACGTAACCGAAGGCGCCGCCGATGGCGAGGTCGAGGCAGAGCCGGCCCGGAGCGGAGGGCGGGCCGGCCCCCCAGGGGGGCCACGAAGGCTGGACAGGCCGCAGCCGCGGCCGGC
>CAYPVZ010000811.1:0-1545 GCA_964414235.1 uncultured Rhodothermales bacterium
CTCGACGGCGCCGGCGTCCGCTGCGCCGTGGTCACCTCGAAGCGGCGGGACACCGCCCGCCTGGCCCTCGAGGGCGTCGGGGCCGACCACCTCGTCGAGGTCGTCGCCGGGCTCGAGGACACCGAGCGGCACAAGCCGCACCCCGACCCGCTGCTGCACGGCGCCGCCGCGCTCGGGGTCGAGCCGTCGGCGTGCGCCTACGTCGGCGACGCGACGGTCGACGTCCGCGCCGCCCGGGCCGCCGGGATGGCCGCGGTCGCGGTCACCTGGGGCGCGGGGGAGCCGTCCGCGCTCGCGGCCGAGGAGCCCGACCACCTCGTCGACGACGTGGCCGCGCTGGCCGCCCTGCTCCTCGGGGGCCACGGCTCCTAGACTCCGTCCGTGCACCCCCACGCGCCCGGCGCCCACGAGGAGCTCACCGCGCTCCTCGACCTCGTCACCCGGTACGCCGAGGACCGGGTCCGGATGCAGCCGCCCCTGGACCGGGTACGCACCCAGGAGGACCTCGACGCGCTCCTCGGACGCACCATCACGCCGGCCGGGGTCGGCGGGGCGGAGGCGATGCGGCTCTTCGTCGACGACGTCGCGCCGGCGTGCCTCTCGGTCGACCACCCCCGCTACCTCTCCTTCATCCCCTGCGCCCCGAGCGACGCCTCGGTCGTCTTCGACCTCGTCGTCGGCGCGAGCTCGATCTACGCCGGGTCGTGGCTCGAGGGGTCGGGGGCGGTCTGGGCCGAGAACCAGGCGCTGCGCTGGGTGGCCGACCTCGTGGGGATGCCCGAGGGCGCGGGCGGGGTCTTCGTGCCCGGGGGCACGATCGGCAACCTCTCGGCGCTCGTCGCGGCCCGCGCGACCGCCCGCGCCCGGGCGGGGGCGGGCCTGCGCCCGTGGCGGGTCGCGGCCACGGCCGGTGCACACAGCTCGGTCGCCGCGGCGTGCGACGTCATGGACGCCGACCTCGTCGGCGTGCCGGGCGACGCCACGTGGCGGCTCACCGGGCCCGAGCTGCGCCGGGTGCTCGAGGCCCACGGACCGGAGACGTTCTTCGCCGTCGTCGCGACGGCGGGGACGACGAACTTCGGCATCGTCGACGACCTCGCCTCGGTCGCGGCGGTGTGCCGCGAGTACGGGATCTGGCTGCACGTCGACGGCGCCTACGGCGGCGCCGGGCTCGTCGCCCCGTCCGTCCGGGAGCTCTACGCGGGGATCGAGCACTGCGACTCGTTCATCGTCGACCCGCACAAGTGGCTCTTCGCGCCGTTCGACTGCTGCGCCCTGCTCTACCGCGAGCCGGCCCTGGCCCGGGCGGCGCACACGCAGCGCGCGGGCTACCTCGACGTGCTCACCGAGGCACCGGAGTGGAACCCCGCCGACTACTCCGTCGGCCTGACCCGGCGCGCCCGTGGCCTGCCGTTCTGGTTCTCCCTCGTCGTCAACGGCACCGAGGCCTACGCGGCGGCGGTCGAGCGGACCCTCGAGGTGGCCCGGTTCGCCGCGGCCGAGGTGCAGCGGCGGCCCGAGCTCGAGCTGGGGCGGGCGCGGGAC
>CAYPVZ010000812.1:0-1541 GCA_964414235.1 uncultured Rhodothermales bacterium
ACTTCAAGCTGTTCACGACGGCCACGGCCCTCGACGCCCTCGGCCCGACGTTCCGCTACACCACGCGGCTCTACCACTTCGGCGACGTCCAGTCCGACGGGACGCTCACCGGCGACCTCGTCATCCGCGGCTCCGGCGACCCCACGTTCGGCAGCGAGGGCCACGGCGACCCGCTCCGCGACTGGGCCCGCGCGCTCTACGACGCCGGCGTCCGCCGCATCTCGGGACGCATCGTCGGCGACGATGACGCCTTCGAGGACGCCCGCTACGGCGAGGGCTGGGACGTGACCCACATCGCCACCGAGCAGTACGCCCAGCCGGCCGGCGGCCTCGTCTGGGGCGACAACCTCGTCCGCATCCAGATCGCCGGGACCTCGGCCGGCCAGCGGCCCCGCTTCGAGTCCGACCCGCCCGGCTTCGCGACGGTCACCGGCGACGTCGTCACGCGCTCTGGCGGCGGCTCGCTCAACGTCGAGCGGACGCTCGGGACCGACACGTTCGTCCTCCGCGGCGGCGTGCCCTCCGGCTACCGCGGCACGCTCCGGGTGCCCGTCGCCAACCCGACGCTCTTCGCCGTCCACGCCTTCGCGCTCCGCCTCGAAGAGGCCGGCATCGACGTCTCGAACGCCGAGCGCGTCGACGTCGACGACACGACGCGCAAGCCGCGCTCCGAGGGCGCCGAGCCGCTCCGGGCCTATGTCTCGCCGACGCTGGCCGAGATCGTCGAGCGCACCAACAAGGAGAGCGACAACCTCTACGCCGAGCAGATCTTCCGCACGATGGGCGGCGGCACGGTGGAGGGCGCGGCCGACCGGATCAAAGCCTTCGTCGAGAGCGCCGGAGCCGACGGCGACGACCTCTACCTCGCCGACGGCTCGGGCCTCTCGCGCAAGGACATGGTGACGCCCGATGCGCTGGCGGCCATCCTCCGCCAGATGCGCAACCACCCGGCCGGGCGCGCCTTCCGCGAGTCGCTGCCCGAGGGCGGCGGCGCGGGCTCCACACTCCGCAACCGGCTCCGGGGCGTCCCGGTCCAGGCCAAGACGGGCTCGCTGCTGGCCGTCCGCTGCCTCGCCGGCTACGTCGACGGGCCAGGCGGGACGCCCTACGTGTTCGTCCTCATGGCCAACAACTACACGGCGAGCGGCGGCCGCATCGCCAGCGCCCAGGACGACATCGTGCGCGCGCTCGCCGCCGGCCGCCGCATCCCGGCCGACGAGGAGTAGCGCTCGGCGGGCGACGGACGTCGCCCATGCCGGACAATGCCACGTGAGAACCGATGGGGCGCCCCGTTTCGCGCACCATCGGGCCGTAGATTGGAGCCGTTCGGGGCGAGTCTTGGACTGCTCGCCGACCGGACAGGGAATCCATACGGCCAGCCCGCACGGACGGAACAGCGCCGCGCGTTCCCGATTCAGACGTTCCTTCTCCCCCCGGACCCATGAGCACCCTCGCGACGCCCGCCCCCGCCGCGCCCACCAAGGGGGGGGCGCGCCGCCCCCCCCCCCCCCGCGCCCCCCCCCCCCGGGCGCCCCCCGGGC
>CAYPVZ010000813.1:0-1539 GCA_964414235.1 uncultured Rhodothermales bacterium
TCGCCAGCGTGGCGCGGTGGAACTGGACGCCGAGGCCACCGAGCCCGTCGAAGACGGCCTCCGCCGCGCCGTCGAGGTCGACGCTCCGACGCATGGCGAGGGCCGTGGCGCGGACGCGCTCGACGGCCGCGTCGATGCGCGAGGTCCGGGCCTGAGCCTCGGCCTGCAGCAGGTCCTGGTGCCGCGCGTAGGCGAGCCCGAAGAGGACGGCGAACCGCTCCAGCACGCGGAGCGCGTCGTCGGACGGCGGCTCCGAGAACAGGGCGACGAGCGGCCCGCTCTGGCGCGTTCGGGCCGGAACCGCGACGATGGTCACGGACGCCGCGCGGGGAGCCCGCGCCACGACGCGGTCGGCGTAGGACGCCGGGTAGGACGCGTACTGGGCCCGGAGGTAGCCCTCGAACGCGGTCCGCGTGAGCGTCTCGACGAGCGGCGCGTCGCCGCGCGAGCGGCCGAAGGCCGCATCGAGGACCGGGTGGCCGGCCGTCGCCGAGACGTGGTGGGCGGCCCGGGGCGCCTCGTCGGCGTCGATGCCGGCGCTCCAGACGGGCACCTCGCCGTCCTCGGGCCGTCCGCTCAGCGAGATCTGGAGCAGGGGCAGGCCGAGGTCGCGGAGCGCGTCGAAGACCGCGACGGCCACGCCCAGCGTCTCGTCGGTGTGGTCGAGCGCGAGGGCCTGCGTCCAGACCCGGTCGAGCGCGGCCTCGACGTCGCCGCCGCGGCGGGCCTCGGCGAGCTGGCGCTCGAGGTCGTCGGCACGCGCCTGGAGCGCGTCGATCGCGACCTCGACGGACGGGTAGGTGGACATGCGGGGCCAGGGAGCCTGGGCGGAACCGACACCGTACGGCGGAGACCCTGCGAAGGCTCCCCGCCCCGCGTTCTGCCACGCCCCGGGCTTCGCCCGGCTCTCCACGAGCATCGCCCATCGCTGGCGCTCACGGCCGGCCCGTCCGGGCGCAGCGCCAGCGCGGGGAGGCCTTTGCAACTCTGGCAGGTGTGCGGCATTGGCAGCGCACTCGATCCGCTCTGTCATGACCCGCCCCGCTGCACTCTTCGGGCTGCTGGCCCTCCTCGCCAGTGGTTGCCGCGCCGACCGCGCCGGGGAGACCGACGACGCTTCGGTCCGCAGCGGCTCCGAGGCGGCGTCGACCGAAACCGGCGCACTGGCGAACGCACAGGCGTTCCTCGACACGGACCGCCCCTGGAACGCCGCCCGCGTGATGCGGCGCTACGAGGCGGGCGGCGGTGCCCTCACGCCCGACGCCCGCCTGCTCGCGGCCCGTGCCGAGGCCGGCTGGGGCGACTGGGACCGCGTCCGCGCGCTCCTCGACGGCGCCGCCGGACTGGACTCGCTCGGCGGCGGCCTCGCCCGCTACCTCCTCGCCCGCGCCGACGACGCGGCCGACAGCCTCGACGCCGCCCGCGCCGGCTACGAGGCGTTCCTGAGCGCGTCCGACTCGTCCCGCTTCGGCGTCGAGCGCGGCGCGGCGCGGCTGCGCCGCGCCCTCGTCCTCGCCCGGCTGGACGGCGCGGCGGGGG
>CAYPVZ010000814.1:0-1538 GCA_964414235.1 uncultured Rhodothermales bacterium
CGGTCGTCGTCGGGATGATCGAGAGCGCGGCGGCCCGGGCGCGGCGGAGGTCCGAGTGCGGGGCGTCGGCGATCCGCTGGTCGGCCGTGTAGGCGTGGACCGTCGTCATGAAGCCCTTCTCGACGCCGAACGCGTCGTCGAGGACCTTGACCATCGGGGCGAGGCAGTTCGTCGTGCAGCTCGCGTTCGAGACGATGGTCTCGTCGCCGGTCAGCTCGTCGTCGTTGACGCCGAGCACGATCGTCTTGACGCCGCCCTTGGCCGGGGCCGAGATGACGACCTTCTTGGCGCCGCCCTGGAGGTGGAGCCCGGCGCTCTCGGCGTCGGTGAACCGGCCGGTCGACTCGACGACGACGTCGCAGCCGAGGTCGCCCCACGGGAGCTGCGCCGGGTCCTTCTCGGAGAGCACCTTGAAGCGGTCGCCGTTGACGACGAGCTCGTCGCCCTCTGCCGTAACGTCGCCGGGGAAGACGCCGTGGACCGAGTCGTACTTGAAGAGGTGCGCCAGCGTCGCGGCGTCCGTCAGGTCGTTGACGGCGACGATGTCGAAGTCCTGGTCGCCGCGCTCGAGGATGGAGCGGAAGACGAGCCGGCCGATCCGGCCGAAGCCGTTGATGCCAATCTTGATGGCCATGGGTGGGGTGGGCTGAGAGGGGAGAGGCGAACGTCAGGCCAGCATAGACGGTTCAAAGCGCTTCCGGACCGTCGGCGTGGGTGAAAACCCCTGCAAGAGACGGGTGATGGCGAGGAGCCGTTACGATCTCGCCGTGCTCTTCATGTCCGCCGCGCGAGTGGTCCGGCTACCTTTGGCGGTTCGTGGCGCGCCCCGGCATGGCGCCCGCCGATCCCGACCCCGACGCTCTCGATGGCCCAGATCAACCCGCCCCGCACGCTCACGGCCACCCGCGGCCACGAGACCCGCGAAGACACCGTCATTACGGCCGCCTCGCGCGGTTCGGAGTTCTTCGAGGACCACCGGAACACGATCATCGGCGTGGTGGCCGGCGTCGTGGTGCTGGTGCTTCTCGTCGTCGCCTGGAAGGCGTGGCAGAGCAAGCGCTCCGAGGAGGGCCAGCAGCTGCTCGGTGCCATCCTCAGCGAGTACGAGGCCGGCAACTACCAGGCGGCGCTCGACGGAACCGACACGGCTCCGGGTCTCCTGGAGATCGCCGACGACTACGGCTCGACGGCCACCGGCGAGCAGGCCACCTTCTTCGCCGCCGACGCGCTCTTTCAGCTCGGCCGGTATGACGAGGCCCTGGAGATGTTCGAGGACTACGACGGTGACGGGCTGATGGCCGCCAGCGCGCTCGCCGGTCAGGCCGCCATCGTCGAGCAGAGCGGCGACGCCGCCCGGGCTGCCCGTCTCTACGAGCAGGCGGCCTCCGAGATCACGTCGCCGGCTTCGACGCCGGGCTACCTCCTCGACGCTGCCCGCGCCCACCTCGCCGCCGGCGACGCCGAAGCAGCCGAGGGCGTCCTCGAGCGGATCGTCGACGAGTGGGCCGAGACGCCGGAGGCGCGGACGGCCCAGGTCG
>CAYPVZ010000815.1:0-1531 GCA_964414235.1 uncultured Rhodothermales bacterium
CCGCCCCGCCCCGCCCCGCCGTGGCCCGCACGCACCGCCTCCACTACACGACGCACCTCCCGCTCCCGCGCGCCGAGGTCTTCCCGTTCTTCGCCGACGCGGCGAACCTGGAGCGGATCACGCCGCCGGAGCTCGCCTTCGAGATCGTCACGCCGACGCCCATCGACATGCACCCGGGCGCGCTCATCGAGTACCGCCTCGGCCTGTTCGGTGTCCGCTTCGGCTGGCGGACCGAGATCGAGGCGTGGGAGCCGCCGTACCGGTTCGTCGACCAGCAGATCCGCGGCCCGTACCGGCGCTGGCACCACACGCACACGTTCCTCGACGAGGCCGGGCCCGACAGCGCCCCGGGCACGCGGATGGACGACGTGGTGCTCTGGGAGCTGCCGCTGTCGCCCCTCGGCGAGGTCGCCTACCCTGCCGTCCGCCTCCAGCTCAAGCGGATCTTCGACTACCGCCAGCGCCGCATCCGCGAGTTGCTCGCCGACGGTGCGTGAGCCACTGGCGGCAGCCGTCGCCAGTCGGAAGCGGGTGCCGTTGATGTACCCGAGCGTGCGGTTCGTGACAGCCGCTCGAACCCGTCTCCGCTGCGGCCTTTCCGAACCCAACAGAGACCCGTTCGGGCGCTACCATGGCCCGCCCGTCCCCTGTGCCTGTGGCCCTCACCCGTCGTCAAAAGGTCGCCCTGTGGGTCGGCGTCGGCCTCGCGGCCGTCGCCCTGCTCGTGCTGCCCCGGCTCTTCGGCGAGGACGCCGAGGCAGCCGGACCCGGAGGTCCGGCCGCGGGCGGCCCGCGCGGCGGCGACACGCTGTCGGTGACGGTCGCGCCGGTCGAGCAGGAGCTTCTGGAGGACCAGGTCACGACGACCGGCACGCTGCTCCCGTGGGAGGCCGTCGACGTTCGGGCCGAGGTGGCGGGCCGCGTGGTCGCCATCACCTTCGCCGAGGGCGGATACGTCCGGGGCGGGCAGACGCTCGTCTCGCTCGACACGGACGTGCTCCGCGCCCAGATCGCGGGCGTCGAGGCCCGGCGCGACCTCGCACGCGTTCAGGCCGGGCGCTACCGCGAGCTGTTCGAGATCGGCGGCCACAGCCGCCAGCAGCGCGACCAGGCCGAGAGCGAAACACGGGTGCTCGACGCCCAGGTGGCCGAGCTGGCCGCCGAGGTCCGCCGCCGCCAGATTATCGCGCCGTTCGGCGGTGAGATCGGGCTCCGGCAGGTCAGCGTCGGCGCGTACGTGTCGCCGGGCGACGTCGTCGCGACGCTCCGCATCACGGGCCAGCTCCGGCTGGAGTTCACCGTCCCCGAGCGCTACCTCGGGCGCCTCCGCGAGGGCCAGCCCGTCCGCTTCCGCGTGCCCGGCCAGGAGGACGACTTCGTGGCGACGATCTACGCCACCGAGCCGGCCGTCGACGCGGCGACGCGGTCGTTCACCGTCCGCGCGCGGGCGCAGAACCCGGGCGGCGTCCTCACGCCGGGCGCCTTCGCCGAGGTCGCCCTGGTGCTCGACGAGATCCCCGAGGCCCTCCTC
>CAYPVZ010000816.1:0-1517 GCA_964414235.1 uncultured Rhodothermales bacterium
CTTCCGCGGCGCCGGGCTGGCGTGGGCCGAGCGCCAGGTGAAGGACCCGGCCACGGCCGAGCGCTACGCCAGCCGCGCCAAACCGAGCGCAGCCGACGACCCCTACGCCGGTCTCGAATGCCGCTGGCAGGACGTGCGAAGCCCCCAGGGCGAGACCGTCTCGCTCCTCATCGAGGCCGTCGGCGAGGACCGCGACGCGACCTACCGCGAGGTGCTCCGCGCCATCGGCGAGATCTACCGGGACCAGGCGCACCCGGTGGCGCTCGACCGGCTCCGGCTGGCACTCTCGCCGGCCAAGTTCGGCCCCGAGGTCCGCCTCCGGCATCCCGGCGAGCGGCTCCGCCAGCGGGCCGTGCTGTGGGCCTACAACGTGATCGGCCGCGTTCTCATCCGCTTCGGCATCGCGACGTCGCAGACCGACTGGGAGCAGTACCCCGCGCTGTTCCGCGGGGCGACGGACTACCGCAAGTTCGACGGCGTCCTGCGGATGGTGCTGGCGGGCGGGCCCGAGGAGCGCGAGCGGCTCGGCGCCGTGCTGGAGCGGCTCTACGCTGATCGCCGCCTCGCCTACGGCCTCCACGTCGCGGACCGGGCCGTGCTCACGTGCCTCGTCTACGAGCGGATGGGCCAGCAGGTCCACTTCGTGGATGGGGCCGGCGGCGGCTACACGAACGCGGCCGTCGCCTTCAAGGAGCGTCGCCGCGCGCTCGCGGAGGCGGCCGGCGACCCTGAAGGGTAGCCCGCTCACCACGCCACCTGGATGGTTACCGGACGAGCACGACATGCCGGGCTTCGACGTGGCCTGCGGCCTCCAGGCGGACGACGTAGACGCCCGGCGCGAGCCCGGCGAGGTCGGCGTCGATGGCGAGCGGCCCGGCCGGCCTGGGGCCCTCGGCGAGGACGGCCACCACACGGCCGAGCGCGTCGTGGAGCGTGGCACGCATCGTCCCGGCCTCGGCCAGCGTGGCGTCGAGGCGGAGACGCCCGGCGGTCGGGTTGGGGAAGACAGAGAGACTCAGGGCCTCGTCTGGTCCATGGACGACGCTCGTAGGCCCGAGGGTGCCCGTCCAGCGCGCGACGCGCGGCGAGTAGACGCCGGAGACGCTGTGGAACCGGCCGCCGAGCAGAAGCGCACCGTCGTCGTCGTAGGCGAACGACGCCGGGATGGTGGTGCCGCCCTGGCCGGCCAGTACGCCGAGGGTCGTGAAGGCGTCCGAGGCGTCGTCGTACTGGAGGATGCCCCCGTCGGCGCTCACCAGGAGCTGGCCCCCGGGCGCGAACGAGAGCGATTCGGCGACGCGCGGCGTGTTGGTCCCGACCTTGACCCAGGCGCTGCCGTCGTAGCGGAGGACGCCGCTGTCGGGGAGGCTGCTGCCGCCGGCGAGGTAGAGCGCGTGGAGCCCAAGAAGAACCGGGTGGTCGTCAGCGGCGTGAACGTCAGGACGCGCCACGCCAGGCCGAGCCAGCAGAACCAGGAAGGGCTCTTCACGTTCGAGGCCCCTATCGACGCCTCGAAC
>CAYPVZ010000817.1:0-1507 GCA_964414235.1 uncultured Rhodothermales bacterium
TCTCGACGCCGCTCTCGGACGAGCGCGCCCGCCAGATCGTCGCCGGCCGCCAGCCGACAGTCCTCGTCGACGCCTTCCACCCCGAGCTCGCCTCGGTCGCGGTCGATAACCGCCGTGGCGGCGCCGTCGCCGCGCAGCACCTGCTCGACCGCGGGCACACACGCATCGGGCTCATCCTGCCGGTCGAGGCGTCGGGTCCGGCCCAGCGGCGGCGGGCGGGCTATGAGGACGCGCTGCAGGGCGCCGGCCTCCCGGTCGACCCTGAGCTGGTTGTCTCGGCGGACTGGGACCACGGGCACCACGGCTACACGCGGTTCGCCGGCTACCGTGGCATGCAGACGCTGCTGGCGCGGTTCGAGGGCCGTGAGGACGAGCGGCCGACGGCCGTCTTCGCCGCGGCCGACGTGCTCGCCTTCGGCGCGCTCCGTGCCATCCGCGAGGCCGGCCTTCGCTCGCGCGACATCGAGGTCGTCGGGTTCGACGACGTCGAGTCCAGTGCCTACGTCGGGCTGACGACGCTGCGTCAGCCGATGTACGAGATGGGCAAGCTGGCGACCGAGAAGCTGGTCCGGCGGCTGGAGACCCCGGGGATGCCGCCGGCCCACACCGTATTCGCCCCCGAACTGGTCGTCCGCGAGACGACGGGTGGGGAAGTCCGAGAGGTGGCATGACGTCGCACGTCGCTCGTCTCTCGTTCGGCATCGGCCTGGGAATCGCGCTCGGGCTGGCGGGGTGCGCGGCCGAGGCCGGCGCGCCGGCCGGCGACGCCGTCGTGGCCCGCGTCGGCGACGGCGCGGTGACGCTCGACGACGTGGCCGAGGCCTACGCGCTCACGATTCTCCGGGCCGGCGCGCCCGCGAGCGCCGAGGCGATCGACGCCGTCGTGGACGGGCTCGTCGCACGTCAACTCCTCATCGAGGACGCGCGCGACGGCGGCATCGAGCAGACCGACGACTACCGCGCCGCGCGGGCCCTCGCCGAGACCAAGGCCCTCGTCGATCTCTACACGGCCCAGACGCTCGCCGACGAGCTCCAGGTGACGGCCGCCGACCTCCGCGAGGCCTACGCCCAGATGAACACGACGTACGACGCGCGTCACCTCTACGCGCGCGACCGGCCGACTGCCGAGCGTCTCCGCCAGCGGCTCCTCGCCGGCGAGACCTTCGAGGCCCTCGCCCGCGAGACGTTCGCCGACTCGGCGCTGGCGGCGAGCGGCGGCCACCTCGGCGCGTTCGGCCACGACGAGATGGACCCGGCCTTCGAGGCCGCTGCCTTCCGGACGCCCGTCGGGCAGGTCTCGGAGCCCGTGCGGACGGCGACCGGCTGGTCCGTCCTCCGCGTCGACGCGCGCACGACGAACCCGCTGCTGACCGAGGACGAGTTCGCGCGGAAGGTGGACCAGGTCCGCCGCTACGTCCGCAAGCGGAAGCGGATCGAGGCCCGGTTCGCGCTCAGCCGCTCGACGCTCGACGCGCTGGCGCCCCGCGTCGACGAGGCCGCTTTCGAT
>CAYPVZ010000818.1:0-1503 GCA_964414235.1 uncultured Rhodothermales bacterium
CGCGGCGGTCGCCGCGTCCGTGGCGCCCGTGCGCAGCGTGGCGGCCGACGGCGACCTGGGCATCACCATGAACGGCGACGCCCACAGCGCATCGTTCAGCCTCCGCGCGCGGCTGGCGGACAGCACGGCGGTCACGGTCCGGGGCCCGCTCGGCATCGAGGCCGGGCGCGCGCTCGTCACGGCCGACTCGGTGTTCGTCATCGACAAGCTCAACGACACGTTCCTGCTCGGCCCGCTCTCGGCGGCCGACGCCGTCGTCCCCGGCGCCAGCGTCGACGGGCGGATCGCGCGGGCGGCGCTCGGCCTGCTCGTCCCGGAGGCCGACGTCGCGTGGACGCTCTCGGCCCAGGACGGCGCCTACCGGCTCGCCGGCCGGCTGGCGAGCGGCGCGGCCCGCGAGTACACCATCGACCCGGCGCTCTGGCGCGTCGTCCGCGTCCGCGAGTTCGGCGGCGACGGGCGCCAGTCGGGGCTCCAGGAGGTCGAGGCGTTCGACACCGTCGACGGCGTCGTGCTGCCGCGCCGCGTCCGGCTCGAAGGGGCCGGGACCGAGATCCGGCTGGAGCACCGCCGGATCGTCGTCAACCCGGACGACCTCCGCATCCGTTTCTCGCGCCCGACAGGCTACGAGATCGTCCGCGTCCCGTAGCCCCTTTACCTTCCGGCGCAGGCAGCCGAGACCCATCCCATGCGCCGCGCCGTCCTCCTTGTCCTCCTCCTCGCCGTCCCCGCATTCGCCCAGGCCGACCGGGAGGCGACCGAGCAGCGGCTCTCGTCGCTCCGCGAGCAGATCTCGGGCGTGGAGCGGCAGGTGCAGGCGGCGCGCGGGCGCGAGAACTCGGCCCTGGAGGCGCTCGACGGCATCCAGGCCGAGATCCAGCTCCGCGAGCAGCTCGTCACGGGCTACCGCACCCGCATCGACACGCTCCAGGGCGAGACGCGGACGCTCCGGCGGTCCATCGAGCGCCTGGAGACCGAGGTCCAGAGCGCGCGCGAGTCGTACCGGGAGCGGGCGCGGCACGCCTACATGCACAGCCGGCGGAACGGGCTCGCACTGATCCTCTCCGCCGGCTCCGTGACCCAGATGCTGGTCCGGGCCCGCTACCTCCAGCAGTTCGCACGGCGCCGCCGGCAGCAGGTCGAGCGCGTCGCCCAGAAGACGGGCGAGCTCCGCGGGCGCGAGCGAGACATGCGGACGTCGCTCGAAGAGACGCAGCGGATGCTCCAGCAGGGCCAGTCCGAGCGCTCGCGCCTCGCCCAGAGCCGGCGGGAGCGCGAGGCGCTGGTCACCGACCTCCGGTCGCAGCGCGGGCGCCTCGAACGCGAGCTCGCGCAGCGCCAGTCCGACGCGCGGCAGCTGGCGGGCGTCGTCGCCGAGCTGGTGGCGGAGGAGCGGCGGCGCGCGGCCGCGGAAGAGCGGCGCCGCCAGGAGGCCGCGGCCGAGGCCGCCCGGCAGGCCGAAGCCGCCCGCGTCGCCGCTCTCCAGCGCGAGGCCGACGAGGC
>CAYPVZ010000819.1:0-1502 GCA_964414235.1 uncultured Rhodothermales bacterium
GTCGCGTTCACGCTCCACACGCCCTCGCCGGCCACGGTCTTGATCCTGCCGGTGGAATCGTCGGCGCCGACGATCTGGACGGTGGTCGGGTCGGGGACGCCGTCCTCGGCGTCGGTGTCGCCGGTCACCACGTCGATGACGACCGAGCTATCCTCGGTCACCGTCGCGGTCTCGGGATCGGCGACGGGCGGGGTGTTGGGGGAGTCGGGGACGAAGGTGAGGTCGACCCAGTAGTTCGAGGCGTTGAAGCTCTGCGTCGGCAGGGAGACGCCGGAGCCGTAGGAATAGACGCCGTTGGCGCCCACCGGCGCGGTCAGCAGGCCGCTGTCGTCGACATAGTCGGAGGTGAAGTATCCGCCCGTCGCGACGTAGTAATTGTCGGTGCGATACGACACCGTGTAGGTCGTGTTCGCGTCGATGTCGACCGGGGCCGACAGCGTCGCGGTCTGCCACCCGCTCTGCCCGCGGTCGAGGTGAAGGTGACGGTGGCGAGCAGGACGCCGGCCTGGCTCCACAAGTGCCCCACGCGCACGTCGGTGTCGGTCGCGTCGGTGGCCGAGCGCCAGTATTTCAGCTCGGTCACCGTCCCGTCGACGCCGGCGCGGAACTGCATGCCGAGCTCGACGGAGGTGAAGTCGTTGCCGACGGTCGCGACGACGGGATCCTGCGGGTCGAAGAGACTAGACATGCGCGATCCTGCCCTCGGCGAACGGTTGCGGCGGGCGCCGGGCGCGCGTGCGCGTCCCGCCGGGGGGCTCGAAAGCTCCCGACGGATCGAGCGGCGTGTTCCTGGCTTGCCCCGATGACGTGTCCGGAAGCGTACACGCGCGGCCGGCGCGTCAAATCCGGCCGTTTGGACGTGACGTTCATCCAAAGGGGGCGGAGGCGGTGCCGGAGCATCCGATTTCGTGAACGCGGGGGCGCTTGCGCGCCGCGCCGCGTTCAGGCTTGGGGCGAGACTCGGGGGGGAGGCGGGCTCCCCCCGGGCGCTCAGTCGCGCAGCTCTCGGCCCAGGTGGCGGGCGAGGGTCGCGGCCGCCTCGGGCGCGGCGGCGATCATCGCGTCGAGGGGGAGGAAGCCGTGGATCTGCCCCGGCGCCCGCCAGATCGCGACGCGGATCCCGGCCTCGACCAGGCGGGCGGCGTAGGCCTCGCCCTCGTCGCGCAGGGGGTCGTGGCTGGCGGTGAGGACGAAGGCGGGGGGAAGGCCGGCCACGCTCTCGGCCCGCAGGGGGGAGGCGCGCCAGTCGGCCTTCTGGCCCTCGTCCAGGTAATGGCCGTGGAACCAGCGCTGGAGGGAGGCGGTCAGGAAGTGGCCCTCGGCGAACTCCTCCTGCGAGGGGCTGTCCATGGCGAAGTCGGTGGCGGGGTAGATCAGCATCTGCCAGCGCAGCGCCGGGCCGCCCGCGTCGCGGAACGCCAGCGCCACCACGGCCGCGAGGTTGCCGCCCGCGCTGTCGCCGCCGACGGCGAGACGGTCGGGGTCCACCCCCAGCTCGGCCG
>CAYPVZ010000820.1:0-1500 GCA_964414235.1 uncultured Rhodothermales bacterium
CTTCACGAGGATGTGCTCGGCCTCGAACACGTCGCCCGCCGCCGCCATCTTGCCCTGGACCACCACCCGCTCGGCGTCCTCGAAGTTGGCCGGCTTCGGGTTCGCGTAGACCACCGGCCGCACCGTCCCCGCCGTGTCGGCCATCACGAACCGGAAGACGTTCTGCGCCGGGTCGTACCCCGACGGCGCGTCCTTCACCCACGTCCCGACGACGTGGGCCTCGTGGCCGTTCTCGGCTGCGTCGGCGAACGTCTCCCAGCCGGAGACCTGCTGGCTGAAGCTGGTGACCACCAGAAAGCCGAAGAGGCCGACGAAGGCGATGCCGAGGAGGGTCGTGGGGCGCATCGGAGCGGAGAGCGTACGGAGGGAATCTAGACGTTTCGGTCGTCGAGCTGGCGCTCGACGCGCGCGAGCCGGCGGTCGGTGCGGAACAGGAGCACGAGCACGCCGATCCACACGATGACGACGACCGCCAGCACCACGGGCAGCTTGTCGTCGGCGAGCATGATGCGCTCCAGCCCCTGCGCGGGCTGCTCCGACGACGCCTGCGCGGCGGACTCGTCGTAGAGCGCAATCGTGGTATCGGCGGCCTGGAGCATGACTTAGGAGACGACGACGGAGACGGGGGCGGCCTCGGGCGCGAGCGACTCGGCCCGCAGCTCGGCCACCTTCGCGCGGACGCGCTGCGTGTAGAGCCACCACGCCAGCATCAGGAACCCGACGGCGGCCGAGTAGAACACCCACCGCATGTCGCCGGCGAGGTCCATCTGGCTGACCGCCGGGTTGCCCTCGGCGCCAGGGTGGAGGCTCGCCATGCGCCGCGGCAGGACGTACGTCAGGAACGGCATCGTGGCCGTCGCGAAGAGGGCGTAGACCGCCGAGAGCCGGGCCCGCTGGCGGGGCCGGTCCAGCGAGCCCCGGAGGATGAAGTAGGCGCCCGAGATGAGCAGCTGCACCGCCACCATGTTCGGCCGCGGCTCCGGGCTCCACCAGAGGCCCGTCCCCTGGTACCACGTGAACCGCGACCACACCACGCCGGTCACCAGCGCCGTCACGCCGGCCACCGTCGAGACCATCCACGCGGCCTCCGAGCGGACGTCGTGGACCGTCCGGCCCGTGGCGAGGTAGCGCCCCGCGTGCCACGCCCCGGCGATCGCGGCGGCGTAGAGCACAAACCACATCGGCACGTGGAAATACAGGTTCCGCGCCGACTGCTCCAGGATCGGCAGGTTCGGCACCGGGCCGAGGAAGCCGAGCCCCAGCACGACGCTCATCCACACCGCGGCCACGACGCCGAAGAGGCGGTACAGGAGGCCGTAGCGGGGAAGGGCGAGGTCGCGGTCCATAGGTCGGGCGGGTGGCCCGGGAACGCCCATGATCCGCCCGCCGCGCGCGCAGGACCGTGAAAAGAGGACAGAGCAGCACCCCGCGCCCCGCTGGCGGCGCGCGTCGCCAGCCCGACGCCCGGCCGCCGCGTCGGCCTCAGCGGAACGGGCCGCC